>JBAIYS010000009.1 GCA_036763105.1 Peptococcaceae bacterium 1198_IL3148
GTGTTAGGCATGCCGCCAGCGTTCGTCCTGAGCCAGGATCAAACTCTCCATAAAATTTCTTTATGAATAAGCTGATTTAGCTCATTATTATCAACGTTTTGCATGTGTTGCTTTATTTAGGCTCAATAAATTGAGCCTCTACAACATCCATCTCTTACTGTTTAGTTTTCAAGGATCTGTTTCCATTTGTAGCCGCCATTTCATTGGCGACGTGTTTTAGTTTAGCATTATTGTCGAATTAAGTCAATAGCTAATTTCTATATTTTTTAATTCGTTGTTGCATACCGCCCTCAGCGGCGGCGCTTTATTAATTTAACACTTATCAACTATCAATGCAAGTGGTAATTTACAACTTTATTTGCTTTCTTTAGAATGACTTATTATTATATCTCGCAACTATAATATCTAACCAATTATTAACAGGTATTTAGTGTTCAATTTGCATAAAAAATATTTTATGCTAGGGCATTATACAGCAGGAACGATAAACCACACGTCGAATTATCATTACTTGTTTGCCAGGTTTGGCTAAAATTTTGGGGGTGTTATTACGAAACATTCACCGGCCTAGGCACATGCTAGGCTAAGAAAGGAGAATGACATTATGTCAGTAAAAGAGAGTGAGTTATTGACCGGGGTTGCTGCCACCGGCACAGACCTGCAGAGAGGTTTAAAGTCAAGGCATCTGCAGTTAATTGCCCTAGGAGGTATCATTGGCAGTGGTTATTTTTTAGGTACCGGATATGTGATCGATTCGGCAGGCCCGGCTGCTTTCTTAGCCTATTTATTAGGTGGGTTAATTGTACTTTGTGTAATGTTGTGTATGGGAGAATTGGCAGTGGCTATACCCATCTCAGGTTCTTTTGTTACCTATGCCCATGATTTTATTTCGCCCGCTTGGGCGTGCGGTGTGGGCTGGTCTTATTGGTTAACATGGGTAACCTATGTACCAGCAGAAATGATTGCCGCAGGGATTATAATGAATTTCTTTTTTCCGGGTCTCGGCACCCTTGGCTGGGCCATTGTATTTGGTTTAATTATTACAGTAATTAATTTGTCTTATGTTGGTACCTTTGGCGAAATGGAATTTTGGCTTTCTATTATTAAAATAATGGCTATTTTAATGTTTATTGTTATTGCCGTCCTGATATTTTTGGGCCTAATCGGCAATGAAGGGTTTCTCGGCACCTCAGTACTGCTGGGTGACGGTGGATTTACTCCCAATGGCAGTTGGGCAATATTATTAACCATGGTAATTATCTTAGTTAATTTTCAGGGATCAGAGATTATTGGCCTGGCGGCAGGGGAAAGTAAAGAACCAGAAAAAAGCATTCCCATCGCCATTAAAAATGTCACTTGGCGGATTATCGCCCTTTATGTAATTCCTGTACTTTTACTGGTGACTATTTTCCCTTGGAAACAAGCTGGTTTAGAAGAAAGCGCCTTTGCCGCAGCCCTTAATTCCTATGGCTTTAAGTGGGCCGGCGGATTGTTTTCCTTTGTGGTATTAACCGCTGCTGTGTCTTGTTCCAACTCCGGTCTCTATGGCTGTACCAGAGCGGTCTACGCTTTGGCTAGAGAGGGAATGGCCCCCCGCTGGTTAGGAAAACTAAACAAAAATGGGGTGCCACAAAATGCAACTTTACTGTCCATCGCCGGCTGTTGGGTTGGGGTAATTGCTTACACCTTTGACACCAGCGAAACTATTTTTACTTACCTACTGGCTTTATCGGGATTTACCGGCGCCATTGCTTGGATCTCTATTTGTTGGTCACAGCTTAAATTCCGCCGTCGTTTAGAAAAACAAAATTATGATACCAGCAAACTTAAGTACCGGACACCATTTTTCCCGTACCTTACTCATTTTGCAATTTGGGTTCAAGTGGCCTGCCTAGCGGTAATTGCCTTTAACCAAGATTTGCGGGCCTCGTTCTTAATTGGTCTACCCCTCTTTATCTTGCCAATGATTTGGTACAAAATTTGGGGTCATAAGCTAAAGCCCATGACAGAGATTCGCAGAGTTAAATATGAGGATATATATAACGATTAAAAATAAGAGGAGCACGGCAATTAAACTAGCCTGCTCCTTCCTTTTATGCGTAATTGTTTATGGGATGAGAACTTGCTGGCCGATATATCCTTCCGTAATATTTGGCGTCGGTAACTGGGCATGATAAATTAAGGATCACAAAGGCTTTAGGATAACATAATATTTTAGGAGGTATAGCCAATGCGATTGGTTGCCAGATTTAAAGATAAAAAGCAAGTAAATTTTTTGGTGGATAGTTTGGAAAGGGGCGGCTTTAACCGGGACGACCTGATCATCAGTGACCTGCAGAGTACCGAAACCCACCCTTTAGGCAGTGCCGATGAGGTGGCAGAGGAAGTAGCCTTTGTTAAAAGGGAAAGCGATAGTCTGTGGAACACCGCATCCTATGGTGAAGATTTTCCAGCATTAGCGGGTAAAAACGGCACCATTGTGGCGGTGGAACTGCCCAAACACGATGTTACCCGGGTACAACAAATGATGGAGGATGCCGGTGCCGACGAAATAATAAAAGACTAGTGAAAGGCTACGCCTTATAATTAACCTTTGTTCGTTCTCAGCCGGTGGCGCACGTCCTATGCGCCACCCTGCCTCTGACAACCTCCTTCGCTAACTTCGGTTCGCTGCGCCACTATATGTCGTTCGCTACCTGCAGCAGGTGCCGGTTTTTTCAATTAACCTTTTATCTAAAAAGCAAAGGCAAAAGGCACCTGGGTTTTGTTATTAACAATATACAAAGGGGCGGTTGCAAAGTTTTGCAACCGCCCCTCTAGTTTCGTTTAAATTTCTACGGCATTACTCGGCTAAAACCGAGTAAACGTGGTCCCCAGTAAGAATCATAAACACTTGATATAGCAATGCCTTTACTGGAGCTGGAATGGATAAAGCTACCATTACCTAAGTAAATACCCACATGATTAATTGAGCCGCCAGACTTAAAGGCTACCAAATCCCCAGCCTTGGCCTCATCGGCAGAAACACCTTGTCCATGATGATACTGCGAAGATGCCGTACGCGGCAAGTCAACATTGAAGTTGGCAAATACATATTGGGTGTAACCAGAGCAATCAAAACCACTGGGTGATGAACCACCACCCCGATAGGGTGTACCAATAAATGACTTAGCATAGTCAATTATTGCCTCGGTACGACTGCCGCTTCTTGAGGCCACTTGTGTTGTGGCCGGAATAGCCGCAGATCCATCTTTACTGACTATTAAAGTTTGACCAGGACGAATCAAATCAGATGTCAAATTATTTAACGAACGGATATTATCTACTGTGGTGCCATAGCTTTGAGAAATCTTCCAAAGTGAATCTCCATTTTTAACAGTGTATTGGGTATCGGCAAAAGAAACATTTGGTAACAGACAAAAAGAAACCCCCATTGCAATAGACGCAATAAATAATTTTGACTTTAACATGTTGCCCCACTTTCCACACCTACGAGGTTAGCTGACGGGTTAGGGCTGAAAGTGTAGCCCTTTGCCTAAGCAATTCACCCCCACAATTGGGTTCCCCCGTTTCCTAAGAATTCGGCGTTAATTTTTTCATATTTATCCTATAGTTACCTTGTTATTTATTTTACAAATTTCTTATTCATTAGTCAAGCAACTGACGATTTAATTTATTAAATTATTACACACCTCCCTTTTTTCCAACTTTTTACATATAAATTTGCAAATATTTACTTCAATTTATATTAGATAAAAATTATCTTTATGTTACCAAATAATGCCAAAAAATTATTTATTAAAGAAAAAAAATCCAAACACCATTGAAGCTACAATTAATATAATGGGATGAACTTTAAAATAGAAAATGAACACCAATGCCACTAACCCAATAATCCAGGTAACCGGAACCGGAAAGGATTTAACTCCCATTTCCCAGGCCACTTGAATTAATAACACCACCACCACCGGACGAACTGCCTTCAACATGCCAGTCATTTGCGGCGTATCTTTGTATTTAAAATAAAGACTAGCCAGTGCCAGCATGGCTACAGCGGTGGGCACCACAGTACCAACTAAAGCCGCGGTTGCTCCCCAAAAACCAGCAATTTTATAACCCACATAGGCTGACATTTTGGTGGCAATGGGACCGGGCAAGGCATTGCCCATCGCCAACGCGTCGGTAAACTCTTCGGTACTCAACCACTTGTAATGATCAACCACTTCCTGCTGAATCAAAGGAATTACACTGGGCCCGCCCCCAAAGCCAAACAGGTTAGCGCGGCCAAAGGCCACAAACAGTTGCCAGATTACCAAATAAAAAGGTACTGCAGCTACTGCCGCCACCGCCGCAGTTTTGACGCCAGTATTTTTTTGTTCGGTCTGTTTATCGGTTTTTTCAGTGACCATCTCTCTTCCTCCTTTGTATACGAATGTACTTTTAGAAATTAGGTGGGTATTTGTAAAAAATTAATTTAAGCTATGTATTCTCACTAACACAGGTGGATTTTGCCTTTGCTTTCAAAACAAAGGTTATTTTAAAAACCCGACACTTGCTGCAGTAAGCGAACGACATATAGTTGAGCAGTGAACCGAACTTAGCGAAGTAGGCCGGCGGAGGCAGGGTGGCGCATAGGACGTGCGCCACCGGCAAACTAGCCATCCAAAATTCATAATTCATAATTCAAAATTGCCCCTTATCCAATGTGCTGAAATAGGCCTTTTTGGAATTTTCAATGTGCTCTCTGGCTAAGCGCTCGGCCAAATCGCCATCCTTCAGTTTCAAGGCTTCCAGCAATCGACGGTGTTCTTTATTGGCTTCCTCTATCCGTCCGGGCTTAGAGTAGCCCACCCGGGCATACCTAACTACATAATCCAACAGCGTGGTGATCATATCATACAACCTAGCACTGCCGGCGGCTTTATATATTAAATCGTTAAATTGTCGGTGGAATTTCTCTAGACTATCCAACTCTTTGCGTTTGAAACTTTCTTCAATAGACCTTAACAACTTTTCCAACTGCGCTAATTGGTCTGGGCTGATTCTTTCGGCTGCCATTCTGGCGGCTAAGCCCTCTAGCACCGCCCGAATGCGATATATTTCCAGCACTTCCGATTGATTTATTTCGGTAACCACCACGCCGATTCTTGGCAAATGGTATACCAAACCCGCCAATTCCAACATGCGAATGGCCTCCCTAACCGGAGTTCTACTGACCCCAAATATCTGGGCCAGCTTGCGTTCAATTAACCGCTCTCCTGGCTGCAAAGCCCCATCAAATATAGCCCGCCGCAGTTGTTGATAGACTTTGTCCCGCACCTGTGACTGAGGCTCATCAATAATCGGTTTTAGCTTAAAACCATCAACCATAACATCACTCCTTGGTATATGGTATACCATAATTATTGCTAATATTTTATTCTTTGTGTGATAAATTTGCAATAATAATTTAAAACCTGAGCAATCTAAATTAGGTGAATATTGTTAAAAAAGGATCTGACATTTTATTCGCGAATATTTATTTGTTCTAATTGATTTACATGGAGGTTAAATATTTTGAGTGACAACAAAACTAGCATCAGCAGCAAAATGCACCCTAAAGTACTGATGTTGCTTTCGGCAGGTCACTTGGTCACCGACATGGCTGCGGGGGCACTGCCGATACTACTGCCGATAATTCAAAGCGGTTTAAATTTATCCTATGGCGCAGCAGGTTTTATATCCCTGGTTTTTAATTTTAGTTCTTCAATTATCCAACCCCTTTTGGGCTTTTGGAGCGATAAGGTAAAATCTCGGTGGCTGTTACCGATGGGTTGTTTATTATCCATGTTCGGGTTAGCCCTAGCCGGTGTTGTTTCATCCTACGGACTGGTTTTAGCGGTTGTTTTAATTAGCGGTTTGGGTTCAGCATCCTATCACCCCGAGGCATCTAAAGTAAGTCGCTTGGCCAGCGGGCATCGGCTTACCACCGGCATGTCTCTCTTTACAGTTGGCGGTGCACTGGGAGCAGCACTGGGGTCATTAATTATGGCTCAACTTTTAAATATCTATGATCGGCAGGCCAGCGCCTATTTTATCATCCCTGGCATCATGATGGCCGTTTTATTTTTTTTATTGAATAGTAAACTGCCGGATGACCCACAGCCCACCGGTAAACATAACATTAACGTAAAAATCCAAGTACCTAGGCGGGTAATTGTTTCACTGGTGATTCTAATCTTGGTAATTATTGTCCGATCTTGGACACAGGCAGGGTTAACTTACTTTATGCCCCTTTATTTTGTGAATTATCTTGGGGAAAGCCCAGCCTACGCCAGCACCTTTTTGGTTTCATTTATGATTGCTGGTGCAGCGGGCACTGTTATCGGTGGGCCACTGGCCGATTATTTTGGCCGCAAAAAATATTTAGTTGGTTCAACGGCAATACTAATCCCGTTGTTGTTAATAATTAAATTTGTCACTGGTTTTTGGTTAATGGTAACGCTATTTATTACTGGTATGGTCATCGTTTCCACCATGGCCACCACCGTGGTGATGGGACAAGAACTGTTGCCCCACAGAATTGGTGTAGCCTCTGGCTTAATGACCGGTTTCGCCGTGGGAATGGGTGGTCTAGGGGTAACCTTTTTGGGAACCATTACCGACATCTTTGGCGCCCCCACTGCCTTTACGGCATTGTCCCTGTTTCCAATATTGGCGTTTATTTTAAGTTTGTTTTTACCAAACGATAACGATATTAGGAAAATAAATAAGTTGTAGTTTTTGTAAAATTTGCAGGAATTTTACTAACTATGTCGAATTATACAATTAGGAAATTATTAATTTAATTTTTTATTACAAGTATTTCCCTCTAAATAATTACTGTTTGAATTACTGTAATGTAATACAAAAAGAGAGGCCCGACGCCTCTCTTCTCTTATTTTTCTGGCTTAACCCCCATATGCATTGCTGCCACGCCACCATCATAGGGTTTAACTTGCACATCCACCAGCCCGGCATCGCGGAACATCTGTGCCAATTCGTCCCGGCCGGGAAATTCCTTAGCGGACTCCTGTAACCAGGAATAATGACCGTAATTTTTAGCCAGTAATTTGCCAAAAAGCGGCATGATATAACTGAAATAAAAATAGTACAGCTGCCGATATCCGGGAATTGTCGGTTGGGAGGTCTCCAAGCAAACCACCTTACCACCGGGTTTGGCCACCCGTTGCATTTCCTTTAATACCTGCATATAATCCGGTACGTTGCGCAAGCCAAAGCCAATGGTTACATAATTAAAGCTATTGTCGGCAAAGGGCAACTCCATGGCATTGCCATGGATTAATTCAACATTCTTTAATCCCTTATCCTGAACCTTGTCTTTTCCCACCTTGAGCATGTTCTTACTGAAATCTAACCCTTTTACCTCACCACTGGCGCCCACCTGTTCTGCTAAGGCAATGGTCCAATCGGCAGTACCGCAACAGACATCCAGCGCCCGCTGGCCCCTTTGCACATCCATCCGTTTCATGGTGTCCCTACGCCAAGCCAGGTGACGCTTAAAGCTAATCACCGAGTTCATCACATCATACTTATCAGAAATATCTTCAAAAACAGTATGCACCCGCTGTTCTTTAGACTGCTTCATCTCCAACCCTCTTCCCCATATTATCATCATGTATTATAACATTTTTGCCATCAACTTGCTTTAAATACACATTTCTGCTTGTGGAAAAATGTAGTGAGTGCTATCATAATATCACGGAAACTAAATTTGTTTATTTAGTTTCCTGGTTTTTTAGTTAGTTATTAAAGGTGGTGTGTAAAGTATGCAGAAAAAAATTGCTGGCTCATTGGTTGTGGTAATGGTACTTGTCACATGCTATTGGGGTTATCACCACTACTCAAATGGCCAAACCAAAGCACTGACAGCCTCTGGCACCATTGAAGCCACAACGGTGCAGTTGGCTGCCAAAGTTGCCGGCACCATTGAAAACATCAGCGTAGAGCCAGGGGATTTAGTGAAAAAGGGTCAAGTGGCAGCTAAAATTAGCCGTAACGACCTGGTGGCCCAAAGGGAACGGGATGCCCTGGCAGTACTAAAGGCCGAAGCCCAACTGGCAGATTTAACCTCCGGCTCCCGGCAACAAGAGGTTACCGCAGCTGAGGCCAATGTAAACATTGCCGAAACCAATTATCAAAAGGCACTGGCAGACTACCAACGGGCGGAGCAACTATTTAACGCAGATGCTTTAGCCCAAGCTGAATTTGAAAAGATTCAGTCCCATTTAAATTTAACCAAAAATCAACTGACTGCGGCCAACGCCAAGTTAAGTTTAATGCGAGCGGGCAACCGGGAAAACATCATCAAAGCGGCACAAATGGAAGTGGAACGCAACCGGGCCATATTAAAAGCCGCTGAGTCCCAATTGGCAGACACTAAAATAATTAGCCCCATCAACGGCACAGTTTTAACTAAGAACTTCGAGGTGGGCGAGTTTGCTCCCCTTGGTGCCTCCATTGTCACGGTGGCAGATCTAGACAATATGTGGATTAAAGTATATCTACCCACCGACGATTTACCCCAAATTAAGTTGGGGCAAAGGGTGCACTTTACCGTCAGTGGCAGCCCAGAACAATACAATGGCACCATTATGGAAATTGCCTCCAAAGGGGAATTTACACCCAAAACCATCCAAACCAAAGAGGAACGCACCAACATTGTTTACGGAGTAAAAATCAAAGTGAATAATCAACAAGGTGTGTTAAAACCTGGCATGCCGGCCGATGTCAGCTTTAATTAAGGTGATGACATGATTAATGCCAACAATCTATCCAAAACCTTTGGTGCAATAAAAGCGGTACAAAATCTGTCGCTACAAATTAATAAAGGGGTAATCTTTGGCTTGGTGGGGCCAGACGGGGCCGGCAAAACCACGCTGCTGCGAATGATTTGTGGTTTAATTACTCCAGATAGTGGAACCCTGACTTTGGCAAAGGGTATCAGTTTTGGCTACATGCCCCAAAGGTTTAGCCTCTATGGGGATTTAACGGTGATGGAAAACATCAACTTCTTCGGGGCCATGTATGGGTTAACTAATAAAACCATTACCCAGCGGGCGGACGAAATACTGACGCTGACAAACCTAATCCAGTTTAAAAACCGCTACGGGGATAACCTTTCCGGCGGTATGAAACAAAAACTGGCCCTAACCTGTGCCTTAGTTTCCCGCCCCACTTTACTGGTGCTGGATGAGCCTACCTATGGTGTTGACCCCCAGTCCCGAAAAGAATTTTGGAAAATACTGTACCAACTGAATCAAGAGGGTTTAACCATCGTTGTTTCTACGCCATACATGGATGAAGCAGAGTTATGTACCAAAGTGGGTTTCATTAACAACGGCATTTTGAGAGCGGTGGATTCACCACAGCATTTTAAAAATACCTTTCGCTATCAAATTTTACAGGTTAAGACCACTACCAAAGACCCGGAAGTATTTAACGACCTACCGGGGTTAATTAATGCCAACTTTTACGGCAACAAATATCATTTAACCATGATTAGTGGTGATAACGTTAAGCATATTACTGATTACTTAGCTGGCAAAAACATCACATTGCTGTCGCTAAAACAAATCCCACCATCTATGGAAGAGGTTTATGTTTCTTTGGCCGAAAGCGAGGTGACCACATGAACTATGTAGTGTCTACCAACGGCTTGACCAAAAGGTTTGGGGACTTCACCGCAGTCAACAACTTGACCATTAATATCAAACGGGGAGAAATTTACGGTTTTTTAGGCCCCAACGGTTCCGGCAAGTCCACCACCATCCGCATGCTGTGCGGCATTTTGCAGCCCACTTTTGGCTCTGGTCGGGTACTGGGGTTGGACTTGCTGACCGAAGCAGAAAAGATTAAAACCAAAATCGGCTACATGTCCCAAAAATTTAGCCTTTATGATGATCTGACAGTCCAGGAGAATTTAAATTTTTATGCCGGCCTGTACAGCATTTCCCCCAAAAAGAAAAATACCCGCATCGAGGAAATGATTGCCATGGCCCAACTGACCGGGCGGGAAAAGGAACTGGTGGTTAATTTAAGTGGCGGTTGGAAACAACGGTTGGCGTTGGGCTGCGCCATCATTGCTGAACCGGATATTTTATTTTTAGATGAGCCCACCAGCGGCGTCAGCCCCACCAGTCGCCAATTGTTTTTTAACATTATTCAACAGTTGGCCAACCAAGGCACCACTGTGATGGTCACCACCCACTTCATGGATGAGGCCGAGCGTTGCGATAACATAGCCTTTATCGCCGCTGGCAACTTAATTGCTGAAGATTCTCCGGATAATCTAAAACAAAGGGTGATTAAAGATATTTTGGTGGAGTTGGCGCTGCCTAACCCGATGGAAAGACTGGCAGAAATAGAAGGGCTGCCTTATGTAAAACAATGTTCCCTTCACGGCTCGCTACTGCATGTATATGTGGACAGTGAAGAAAATTTAACCCAGTTAGAGAGTTACACCGGCATTGAGGCCCAGCGAATTACACCTTCGTTGGAAGATGTCTTTGTCAGCTTGGCTACCCAAAAGGGAGTGAGACTATGAGCAGAATTCTGGCCATTCTGCGGAAGGAAATTTTACAAATGAAGCGGGATCGACTGACCATTGGTTTAGTTTTTATGTTACCTTTGGTGCAGTTGCTGCTCTTTGGCTTTGCCATTCAAACCGAGGTTAAACACATTCCAACGACGGTGTTTGATCAATCACTGTCCATGGAAAGCCGGGAGATGCTGGAGGCCTTTAAAGCTTCTGGTTACTTCGATGTTACCAATACTGCCGCCAGTTACACCGAGGTCAACCAAATGATTGACAGCGGAGTGGCTCAGGTGGGGATTGTTTTTCCGCCGGACTTTGCCGAAAGGGTGGCCCGGGGAGACACAGCCGCAGTACAGATACTGGTGGATGCCAGCGATAGCATGGTGTCGTCAACGGCCATTGCCACTGCCAATTCCATCGGCCTGTTAAAATCCCAAGAAATCATTGCTCAGCAAACCGGAGTGGCTAAAGTTCCATACGATATCAGAGTGCGTCCCTGGTACAATCCCGATGGCATCACCGCCTATTATATGGTGCCCGCCATTTTAGGCATCATTGTCACCATGACCATGGTGATGATGACCTCAATGGGCATTGTGCGGGAACGGGAGCGGGGCACATTGGAGCAGCTACTGGTGACCCCCGTTAAGTCCTACCAACTAATTATTGGCAAAATTATACCCTACATCGCTTTGGGCTATGTGCAAATTACAGTGGCTTTGCTGGTGGGGGTGGTTATCTTTCAGGTACCCATTAGGGGTAGCTTGTTGCAGTTATACCTGTTGACGTTATTTTTTATTACAGCATCATTGGGCATTGGCATCTTAATCTCTAACATCGCTAAAAACCAAATGCAGGCCATGCAGATGTCCTTTTTCATTCTGCTTCCCAGCATCATGTTGTCCGGTTTTTTATTCCCCATCGCTGCCATGCCTCAGTTTATTCAATATCTCAGCAATATCATTCCATTAACCTATTACCTCACCATTATCCGGGGAATAGTATTAAAGGGCATTGGTTTTTCCTATCTAGTACCCCAGGTGATGGCGTTGTTGACCTTTACGGTGGTGTTGCTGGGACTGAGCATTGTTAAATTTAAAAAGAAAATTGCCTAGCGTTAAAGGGGTAAGATATATGGATACAAAAACTAAAATTACACAAGCATTTAGAGAATTGGCCTATGAACGGGGGTTTTATAACGCCACCGTTGATGAATTGGCTAAACGCAACAATATTAGTAAACGCACCATTTACAAACACTTTAACAGCAAAGAACAACTGATTGGCACAGTAATACAACAGTTTATAGCAGAAACAGAGGCACAGGTTGATCTGCGTTTAAACAGTGCTGACAACCCGATAGAAAAAATTACTGCCTTAGCTAGATTAGTACCGGAAAGATTAACGCTGTTAAATCCCTTAATGCTACGGGATTTACAAATCCACTACCCACAAATATGGGACCAAGTGGAACAATTTCGCGCCGAAAAGCTGAAACATATCGTTAACATACTGATGCAAGGCAGCCAACAGGGGTATTTTAAAGAGATCAATCCGGTGATCGTGACGGCTTCTCTGCTGGCCACCGTGAGGGCAGTCATCAATCCCATCTTTATTTTAGAAAACAACCTCACCATGGATCAAGCCTTTAATGCAGTCTTTGATACCTTTTTATATGGCATTGTCAAGAATAACCAGTAGGTTACTGAGCCCGTTCCTTCACCTTGGCGGCAATGGTATTCAGAAACACCGAGCGCACCGATTGGGCGGTCAGTAAGTTTTTAACCGGCGGGGAGTTTTCTATTAAACTGGCAATGCGTCCCAAAGCCCGGTGGCTGAGACGACTGGGATCATCAAAAAGATAATTAGATAATTTACCCCGCTCAAGGGCCATCATAATAATTTTGTCAAAGGTGGTTTCCGGGGTAAACACCCGCTTGGAGCGCGGTTTCATGTTAATGGCACCGCGCTTACAGGCGCCATAACAAACCCCACAACCTAAACACAGGTCGGTGTTGCTGGCGGCAAACCGCTTTTTCTGTTCTCCCATTATCCGTTCTTCAATGGTAATAATGTTTAGCGGACAGGCCTGTACACAGGCGCCGCAACCCACACATCTCTCGCTGTCAATTTCCATAATCCAGTTGGATGACACAATGGCATTGTTTAAATTAAAGGTTTTCATCGCTTTAAACATGCCACAGCAGCAACCACAACAATTACAGATATAACTGACGTTTTTTTGTACGTTATCACCGGTTTGAGCCAAACCAGCTTCTTTACACTGTTGAAATATTTCTAAGGCTTTGCCCACTGAGATTTGCTCCGCCAAGCCGTTCTTGATCAAAATATCCGCACCGTTGTTTAACGTCAGACAAGTCCTTTGGGGGCGATCACAGGCTGACCCGTGGTGCTCTGCCTTATGGCGACAGGCACAAAGGGAGACTCCGATTTTACTGGCCGAAGTAATGATGTTACTGGCCCGCTCCCAATCCAAAATTTCGGAGTAATTTTCCTCCGACAACGCCTCTTCACGCACCAGTGACCGACCAACTTGGGTTTGGCCGGCAAATACCCCCCGGGCAAAATCACCCTCACCCAGCATATACTCTTCAAAGAGGTGCGCCAATTCTTTCAGCGGTAAATCATCCCTGGTGCGCATAAAGGTAAACTCAAAGAAGCCGATCACCACCGGTGCCAACACCACATAACGGACACCTTTGTGTTCGGCATCAAAAACTAAGCCCCGCTGGGCCATTTCACTGACCTTATCCTCCAATTCGTTAAGCGGCATACCAGTTTTCTTAGCCAACACCGTGATGGGCGTTGGTCTTAGAGGAATTTGCCTAGCAAAATTGGCTTCGGAGGGTGTAAAAAGTAGTTTTAAAATCTTAATAAAAACCGGTGAATAGGGCGCCCCCTCCACGCAATGATCTAACCGCCTTTGTAATAACTCAAATTCCCGATCCCCGCTGTGTACATGGCCCATTTATTTCCTTCCTTTCAAACATCAGTGTATTTTTATCATTATATCGTCAAATAAAAAAATATAAACCTCACTGATGGTGAGGTGGGTTGGGGAAGTTATTTATTTCACAAACCTAATTAAAATTAACTCCGCGTGATGACTGTTGTTTGGCTAGACTGTTTAAGTGGCGGTTGACTATTTGCCACCGTTTTAACTTTGGATTTATTGGCTCCAAAGAGCATTGACCATGGCTTTTGCATTAAATAGAAAACACCAACCATTAAACAATAAAGCCCAAAGACTACGCTATAAAGGATCACTGCAAGTAATGCTGCTAATACTGTGAAAGCCAATTTAAACTTTTTCATTACACTTACCCCCTTTCCTTATTATTGCTTGAGACTATTATATAGCATTTCAGCAGGGATTGTGATATATTTCACATTTTTGCAATAGCAAAATAATAAATAAAATTCTGGTAAAATCTACAATTAAAAAGCAAGGGTATTTACTTCCCTTGCTTAGTAGTTAATTATAATTTGAATTTAGCAGTTAACTCCTGTAGTGAAGCCGCTAACTGACTGAGACCTTCCACCGATGAAGCCACTTCCTCCATGGTGGCATTCTGTTCTTGCGACACCGCTGCAACATTTTGTACCGCTTGGGTTATTTCTTCAATATTAGTTGTTTCTTTTTCAATCCCCATCGTCATCCCTTTGACGTTGTCAATAATCTGGGTAAACAGTTGGCCCACCTCGTTCATTACTTGGATGCCATGTTGAGCATCATCGGCACTGCTGTCGATGGTGGCCACTGCTTTATCGGATTCGCTTTTCATATTAGCAATTAACCTATGTATTTCTTTAGCAGCATTGCCGGACTGCTCGGCCAGTTTTCTGACCTCTTCTGCCACCACAGCAAAGCCTCGGCCCTGTTCGCCCGCCCGGGCTGCTTCAATGGCTGCGTTAAGGGCTAACAAGTTGGTTTGTTCCGCGATGTTGTTAATTAAATCGACAATTTGCGTTATTTCGTTGGTTGCACCGCTTAATTCATTGATTACTTTCCCCATGTCGGCGGTGGCCTTTTCAAAGGAAACCATTTGTTGTTGCACCCGGCCTAACCCTACACTGCCCTGATCAGCGTGCTGGTTAGCTTTTTGCGCGTAATCACTCAATGACTCAGCTATCTGGGCCATCTCTTCAGATTTTGTGGCCACTTTGTTAATGGTTACTGCCACTTCATTGATACTGGCAGATGTTTGTTGGGTACTGGCAGTAATTTGTTGTGACGAAGTAGCCACAGTGTGTGATTTTTCCACCACATGGGACAACAGATCTCTAATGCTGGCGGTCATTTTGTTTACCGAGTGAGCCAACTGGCCTATTTCATCTTTGTTGGTAACCTCAATTTTCTGGGTTAAATCGCCACCGTTTTCGGCCATGTCATTAATTTTAGCCAACACCTGTTTCAATGGGTTAAGAATACCCTTATTGGAAAACCAGTGAATTAACATTAGCGTTAACAATACGATGAGTACGTTGGCTCCATACATAATCCGAGTTTTTTCAGCAATTATGGCCTCAACATCATCTATGTAGACACCGGTACTGATCACCCACCGCCAAGGTTCGTAGTATTTATGGTACCCCCGCTTAGGGTAAGTTTCTTCGGTTCCCGGTTTAGCAAACCAGTAGTCGCAGTAATAGCCCTCTTGGCCGCTCTTTACCGCCCCATCTATAAATTCTTCAACATACAGCTTACCATTGGCATCCACTTCCCCTTTTCTATTGGTGCCAATTAGCCCTGGGTTAATGGGGTGCATCACCACATTGTAATTGATGTCATCTATCCACAAATAGCCATCCTCAGCATAGCGAATTTCATTAATCACTGCTTGGGCTTGTCTTTGGGCTTCTTCCTTAGTTAGTTCACCATTTATTTCCAAACCTTTATAGTAGGCTAACACTGAATAGCCGCTTTCTACAATATATTTTATTTCTTTGTCCTTCTCGGCATAGATATCACGTTCTACCGCAGGAATGATGTAAGCAACGTTCAGTATGGTGAACAATATCACAGGAATGATGCCTAATAGCATTAGTTTGCCTTTAATTTTAATTTTAGCTTCCTCCCTTGACTGTAGGTTGTTGACTTGCTAGAAACTCCTTTGGTAATCACTCCCTTTGTGCATATGTGCAATATAAAATATATACCACATTTAACCAACAAATCCTTTGTTTTATAAACTTTTTTGTAAATAAAATATTAAATTTGTAAAATAGTCTAAATAGTCTGGTTTTTAAATATAAAAGCAAGGTAACCTCTAACAACACTAAAGGTTACCCTGCTTAGGTTTTACCCAATATCTAACTTGACGCCGTGCTCTTTGAGCCAGTTTCTTCTGGCTTGGTAGTCCGGTAATATTGAGGCCACCAACTGCCAAAATTCTTTTGAATGGTTCATTTGCTGCAGATGGCACATCTCATGTACCACTAGATAATCAATAATTGGCAGTGGCGCCATCACAATGCGCCAGTTAAATAGCACTTTGCCAGCCCCGGTACAGCTACCCCACCGTTTCTTTTGTTCTTTAACTTTCACTTCTGTGGGAACTTTCTTTAACCACCGTTGGTGGTGGGCCACCCGCCGTTCAATAATTTGTTGGGCCTGTTGCCGGTACCACAATACCAATGCTTTTCTTATTTGGTTAGCTTCTGCAGTGGGAGTGGTAACTAGCAATTGCTTACCCTGCAACGCCACAAAGGGCTTTTTTATTTTTCGATCTACTTTAATCTGTAAATTATAGTCACTGCCTAAATATAAAAACTGCTCTCCGTCCACATAGGCCTTGGTCGTTAAGTTGCTGGCGACTTCTAACAAGGCTAATTTTTCTATAATCCATGGGGCCTTTAGCTGCAATACTTCGTCAACCCGTTTTGGGGTAGTTTTGAGCGGCACTAGCATTCTCACGGTGCCTGGTTCTTTAATTTGGATTTCCAGCGTTTTGCGCTTCCTATAGATAACTTCACAGGTAATGGTTTGCCCTTGGAGTTGCACCTCTAGCTTCATTGAACACTGATTACCTCATCAATTTCTGACAACAACAACGGTTTATCTTTAGGTAATACTCCCCTTTGGGGTAATAGGTTAAAGGGATGGGTGGTATCAAACACGCAAGGGCCTGGCACATTGATGTGCTCCAACATTAATTTTAGTTCTGCCAGCATCTCCTTCTGGTTCAAGTGATTAAATTGCCCCCGCTGCGCTGCTTCCGCCAGTGGAGTACCTTCAAGAAGTGTTGTCGTTAATATACCCAGCATGTTGGGGTTAATCTGGGTTATTGCCCTAGCAGTGTTTAACGCGTGGGCAGTGGTTCTCTCTTTGCCACCTAAGCCAAGCATGATGGACACAGACAGCTTGATCCCGGCTACCGCTGCCCTTTGTCCCGCTGCCACCATTTCTGCCGCGGTGGCCCCTTTATTTATCGCTGTCAACACCTGGTCATCGCCGCTTTCTATGCCCATATAAAACAGCTTCAACTTGGCATCCTTTAAAGCTGTTAGCTCTGCAGGGGTCTTTCTAATAATATCTTTGGCACTGGCATAGCAGGTGACCCGGGTTAAATTGGGGAATGCCTGGCTTAGCAGCGCCAATATTTGTAGCAATTTTTCTGTGGATAATACTAAGGCGTTACCATCGGCCAAAAACACCCGTTTAATACCTGGCTTGTGGCGAGCCGCCTGTTCTATTTGTTGCCGGATATCCTGCTCACTGCGGATACAGAAGTTAACCTGCCGATACATGTCGCAAAAGGTACAGGCATTGTGGGAGCAACCGGTGGTCACCCGCAAAATAAAGCTGTGGGCCTCCGTGGGAGGCCGATAGACAATGCCTTCTGCCTGATCAAAGACTAATTTTTTCATATTCTATTCACCCCTGGCTGTATGGTATAAAAATATTATATCAAAGATGAACAACCCTTTGGTGGTTCAACAGGTCTTTACAAAATTAAACAGCCTGTGTCAGGTAACTGAACCCAGGCTGTTTATATAACTGTTTAATTACTATCTACATCTTCTGCGGAAGTCACATCATGGTTTTCTTCTATTTTAAAATTATTTACCGCTAGTTTTAATTCTTGGGTCATTGTTGTTAGTTGTTGAATAGCAGCGTTTGTCTGATCACTGATGGCGGACTGTTCTTCGGCAACGGCAGCCATATTTTGAATGCCTGCGGACATTTGTTCAACTGCTGCAGCTGCCTGTTCAACCTTTTCTGCTAACCCGTTATTGATTGAGGTGATTTCGGTAAACATTGCAGATGTATCACTGGCCACCTGAACAGCATGTCGAATGGTTGCTGCCTCCTCTTCCATTGTTTGTACTGTGGTGTTGGCCACATCTTGAATATCACTAATCATTTGCTGAATATCCTTAGCCGCATTGGCCGATTGAGCCGCCAGTTTGCGCACTTCATCAGCGACAACTGCAAAACCTTTGCCGGCGTCTCCCGCTCTAGCAGCTTCGATGGCGGCATTTAATGCCAACAGGTTAGTCTGTCCGGCAATTTGGGTAATAATATCCACAATTTGTCCAATGTTTTGGGTGCGCTCATTCATTTTCTGCACCGATTCACCCACCACTTTAGTACTTTCCACCAACACATTAACTTGCTCTGTCATTTCAGCCATTTTTTCTTGTCCCTTTTGAGCCTTATCGCTGGCATCTTTGGCAGATCCCGCCACATGTTGCACATTCTCCGTTACACTGGCAATGCCTGAAGCCATTTCATTAATGGTGGTAGCAGTATCAGTGGCACCATTATTTATCTGCTCGGAACTGCTGGCAATCTGCTCGCTGGAAGTGGCCAAACGATCTGCGGCTACAACAACTTTATCAACAAGTTCACGGAGCTGTCGGGCCATGGTGTTAAACGATACTGCCAATAAACCAACCTCATCCTTGCCGGTGGCTTCGATGTTTACATTGAGGTTGCCAGAGGCTAATTCCTGGGCGCCATAGGTGACTTCTTTGATTGCCTTAGTTGTTCTATTGATTACCAAGATTGTTACAATAATTGAAAGTACTAATACCACCAGTCCCACAAAAAAACTAATTGATGTTAGCTTTTCCACCTGTTGATAGGCTTCAGCCTGGGATTGTTGAGAAAACACACCCCAACCTGTTAAATCCATATTAGAATAAGCCACTAACCGTTCTTCACCGTCAAAATTTGCACTCTGATAACCACTGCCGCCGTTTAAAGCTTTTTTGACAAAATCATACTGGTCAAATTTCTCTTGTTTCTCAATCAGTTGATTGTCTGGGTGGGCTATTACCACCCCTAGGTTATCAGTTATAAAAGAATAACCTGTTCCGCTACTACTATTGCTTTTTACGAACTCAGTTATGGTATCTAATGCGATATCAATTGCTAAAACAGCTTTTAAACTGCCATCGTCACCTTTTATTGGTGTGGCCACCGTTACCACTGGTTTTTGAGTTGCTTTGGCAATATATACATCGGTAATAATCATTTGGTCCTGGGCAACTGCCTCTATGTACCAAGGGCGCTGTCGAGAATCATAATCTGGTGCCATGTCATGTACTGGATAGCCAACCAAGCGAGCTTCTTCCGGAAAACCATAATAAATTTTTAAAATATCGGGATTACTTTTAATTATCCCTTCAAATAAATCCATAATTTTAGGCTCGTCCACATTTTTCATCATCTCAGTCTCAGCTACGCTGTTAACAATATTAATATTGTTTTTCATAAATAGAGTTATGTCCGCCTTTAAGGCATCGTTTAAAGACTGATTGTCTTGGTTAATTTTGAATTTTAAATCGTCTGCCATTAAGGATGAGCTTATTAACACTACAGAACTTAGACTGACCAACATGGTTAAAGTAATTATTATCACTAGTTTTGTTCTAATACTTTTAAACATTACTTACCCTCTCTCCATTTTTTCTCCTCTGTTTTTTTACCATGTGATATTTACGAGGTGTCATATTGTCCGTTGCAGTTAATATTTAACAATGCTCTGCACATTAACATTGTACAAAATTTTTTGTATTTATTCAACAATTTTAAGAAATATTATTGAAATGATGGTAATTAAATATTCTATGAATGTAACACAATGATAAAAACCATCATAAATTGTTGTTAGCAGTATTAATTAAAACGCCGAGGCTATTTACTAACTAATTGTTAGCTTTAGCTAATTTAATTAATCTCATCTAACAAAAAGGAGATGATGCTATGCCAAACAACACCAATATTATCAGCTTATATGACATACCCATTGGCAAATCAGCGGTTGTTAATTCCATTATTGCCGAAGGCTTAACCAGGCGAAGAATGTTGGATTTAGGATTAACTCCCGGTACAAAGGTGGAGTGTATTCGGGTTAGCCCCACCGGAGATCCCAAAGCCTTTAAAATCCGGGGAGCCACCCTGGCCTTTCGGAAAGAAGAAGCTTGTCAAATATTAGTGGATATTTAAGGGGGAGTAGCAATGGGCCTAACTCACCAAGCATGTGGCAGTGGCGCCACTAAAGAAATTTTTATGAAAGAACATGTATCCAAAGTAGATTATGTGATCGCTTTAGCCGGTAACCCCAACACAGGTAAGAGCACTGTTTTCAATGCCTTAACCGGCCTAAATCAACATACCGGCAACTGGCCGGGCAAAACCGTTGTTCGGGCCGAAGGTAAATATATTAACCAGGGTATGGTCTATAAGTTAGTGGATTTACCCGGTACCTATTCCTTACTGGCTAATTCAGTGGAAGAACAGGTTGCTAGGGATTATTTATGCTTTAGCAAACCAGATGCCACGGTGGTGGTGGTGGATGCAACTTGTTTGGAGCGAAATCTCAATTTAGTATTACAGGTGTTAGAAATTACCCCTAAGGTTATTGTTTGTGTAAACTTAATGGATGAAGCCGAAAGGAAAAAGATTCGCGTGGATATAGATACTTTAGCCAGCGAATTGGGAGTACCGGTGGTACCAACCGCCGCCAGAAATGGTCTGGGTTTAAATAAGTTAGTTACTAAAATAACCGAGGTGACCAAGGGCAACGTTAAACCAAAACCATATGTAGTTAGATACAGCCCTGAGATTGAAAAAGCAATCAATTGGCTACAACCTAAAGTAGAAAAATTAGTGGGCCCAGAGTTTAACAGTCGTTGGTTAGCCCTTAGGTTTTTGGATAATGATCTTACAGTGACAGAAAAAATAAAAGAATATCTCTCCAACGGAAAACATCCCCAAGGAAAAGTTGGAGGTGAAATATTGGCATGAGCCAATTGGTTACCTCTGGTCTAGATGAGTTATTAAATGATGCAAAAAACTTAAGCAAAAACAATGGCAATTTTAACGATGCCATTGTGGTCAATATATATAACAATGCTGAGGAAATCGCCAAAAGAGTGGTCAAACAAAAGGAAAAGCCAAAAATAGATTGGGACAAAACCCTAGATGATATTCTCACCTCCAAGGTTTTTGGTTTTCCATTAATGTTATTGTTGCTGGGGATGATCTTTTGGCTTACCATTTCAGGGGCTAACAACCCATCGGCACTGTTGGCAACGGGCCTGTTTTGGGTTCAAGAAAGGTTGACTGACTTATGCATGGCGCTCAATGCACCCCCTTGGGTTAACGGCTTTTTTGTGGAAGGTGTCTATAGATGTTTAGCCTGGGTTGTGTCAGTAATGCTGCCACCAATGGCCATCTTCTTTCCTTGTTTTACATTATTGGAAGATATGGGCTACTTGCCCCGGGTAGCCTTTAACCTCGATAGATTCTTTAAGGCAGCCGGTACCCACGGTAAACAGGCACTGACCATGAGCATGGGCTTTGGTTGCAATGCCGCCGGCATTATCGCCTGTCGGATTATTGAATCGCCCCGGGAGCGGATGATAGCCATGTTGACCAATAGCTTTGTGCCTTGCAACGGTCGTTACCCGACGCTAATCATGCTGGCCAGTTTATTGATCTTGGGGATGGGCAGTACCATTGGTGCCACCGCGATTGTAGTCGGTGTGGTACTATTAGGCATTGTCACAACACTTTTGGTATCCTGGTTACTTTCAAAAACCCTTTTAAGGGGTATTCCTTCATCATTTACTTTGGAATTACCTCCTTATCGCAAACCGCAGGTGGGAAAAATTATTGTTCGTTCGATTTTTGATCGCACTCTGTTTGTATTGCGGCGGGCCGTTGTGGTGGCCATCCCAGCCGGTGGTATCATCTGGCTACTGGCCAATACTTACGTGGGCGGCTTAAGCATGTTATCCCACTGTGCCAACTTTTTAAACCCCTTTGGCCAACTGTTGGGAATGGACGGATTTATATTGATGGCCTTTATTTTAGGCTTGCCGGCCAATGAAATTGTGTTGCCAATATTAATTATGAGCTACATGGCCACCGGCTCGATGTTAGAATTGGACAGCATGACAGCGCTACATCAATTATTCGTGGTGGAGCATGGCTGGACTTGGCTTACTGCCCTATGTATGATGTTATTCTCACTACTGCATTACCCCTGTGCCACAACCTTGTTGACCATTGCCAAAGAATCAAAAAGTGCTAAATGGACCGCTTTGGCTTTCGCCATCCCATTGGTCGTTGCCTGTTCGGTATGTTTTGTCATCGCCCAACTGGCTAGTGGCCTGGGCTGGGTGTAAACTATCTTTTTCCTTGCTCTTGCTGACAAAACCTTTTATATTCGGTCAGCAAAGTGGGATGCTGCTCAGTAAATTTCACAAAGTTCATAATGGCGGTTAGCGTAGGCAATGATAAATAATGCTCCATTGCCTCCGCTTCCTCAGCCACGTCACAGGCAGAGCCAATTAAAGTTAAAAAGTCTTGAATAATGCGATTTCTTTTAACTAAAAAATGACCAAATTCCTTACCCTTATCAGTTAGCACAATATCTTTATAGCGACGGTAATTTATATATTTAGCCTCGTCCAACCGATGCAATGCTTTAGTTACCGAAGGTAAGCTGACATTAAGACAGGCGGCGATATCCGTTACCCTAACGGTTTCACCCCGTTCACTGATGCGGTAGATCTCTTCTAAATAATCCTCTAAACTGGGAGAAAGCACAGTAAAACCCCCTTTATAATAAGGATATTATTGAAAGGGGGTTTTAGAATGACAATTTATACTCTTAATGTGGCAATCAGTCTTTGGGTATTTAGCAATAATCCTAAGGCATCATTAATGTCCTGCACCACAATATCCGCCTGGATAATTGTTTTGACGGCGGCCCCTTCGTTGCCCATCACCACAATGCCCAAAGCGGCTTTTTTTAACATCAAACTATCGTTAGCTCCGTTGCCAATGGCCACCACACCTGCGGCCCCTAAGGATTCCACAAAGCGCCCTTTTTCTTCAGTGCCATTGGCGCTGGTTAACACCGTCACCTCGCCATCAATATCTTTGCACATCTCAGCAACGGTGCCAAAGGTATCCGCTGTGATGATGTAGACTTTAATCTTCTCAGCCAACAAGTTTAAAGCCGCTTCCACCCCCTGACATAGGTTGCCATCAAAGGCTATGGTGCCATTATAATCAAGCACCAAATGCTTTAAACAAAGACTACCCACACCGGGAACAGCTACGTTAATCAAATAAATCCACCCCACATCGTTATCGCTACCAGGTTAAGCCATTAAAGAAGGCCGCGGTTTCCGGTTGCTGGGGCTGGTCAAACAATTTAGCTGTGAGCCCCTGTTCTATCACCCGGCCGTCCATCATAAAGATGGTCTCCGCCGCCACCCGTTTGGCTTGAAAAAGATTATGGGTAACTAAAATCACTGTTAATTCCTTCGCTAAATCCACCAATAATCCTTCAATGATTTGAGTGGACGCCGGGTCTAAGCTGGAGCAAGGCTCGTCCAATAACAACACTTCCGGCTCCACTGCCAACACCCGGGCAATGGAGAGCCGCTGCTTTTGCCCGCCGGAAAGCTCACTGGCTGGGCAGTTTAACTTATGCTCTACCTCTGTCCATAAACCCGCCTGTTTAAGGCATTTCTCTGCCAGCGCATTCAATTCAGTCTTATTTTTACCCCCGTGGTAACGGGTGCCAAAAATAACGTTCTCTTTGATACTTAACGGCAACGCCACCGGTGTCTGCAATACCATGCCAATCCGGCGCCGAATATTATCTACATTTTTTTGCTGAAAAATACTTTCATTATCTAACCTAATATCTCCACCACAGCGATAGCTGTGGGCTAATTCCGCGGTGCGATTAATGCTCCTTAATAATGTGGTTTTGCCGCATCCCGATGGACCGACAATGGCGGTAACTGTTCGGGGTTTAAAATCCACATTAATATCCTTTAATACTTCACTATTACCATACCAAGCCTTTAAATTACTTATTGTAATAGACATCATCTAAGCCCCCTGCGCAGCCATAAGGTAATGACATTGATAAAAAGCAACAGCAGCACCAGCAGCAATGCGGTGCCGTAAGCATTCTCAATGGAAATTTGCTGAGTAAATAAAATATATAAGTGGTATGGCAAAGCCATCACCGGTTCCAGCAAAGCCCCAGAGGAATTAGCGGAAATTACTGCTGCCGTCACCATGATCGGTGCGGTGGCACCCGCTGCATAACCCATGGCCAGTAGGATGCCGCCCACAATGGCCGATGCCGCTTGGGGCAAGATAACCCGCACTAGCATATACCAGCGGGACACCCCCAGTGTTTCCCCCACCAAGCGATACTTTTCATCGACGCTCAGTAGCGCATCTCTGGCAGTGACCACAATTTGTGGAAATATCATAATCCCCAGGGTCAGCCCTCCGGCCAGTAAAGAAATACCAAATCCCAGACACATAACAAAAAAGGCATAGCCAAACAACCCGGTCACAACAGATGGCACCCCGGCCATACATTGCACCGTCAGATTGATCATGGTCTTAAACTTTGATTCTTCGGCATACTCAGCTAGGTACACCGCGGTGATTACCCCTGGTAATGCCGCAGTAATAATGGCCACCAAAACTAAATATAATGTACCCCTAATGGCTGGCAATACACCGCCTTCAACCCCCAAGGGCATGCCGCTGGGGGATGAGGTGATAAATTCCAGCGATAGTACCGAGCCACCCCGGTATGTTAAATAACCAATAATACCGAGCAAAATGACCAGCATACTCAGTCCCGCTGCCCAAAATAATGCTAACCAAATTATATCTATCCAGCGCCGTGGCTTCAACGCTTACTCACCACATTTCTTTTACCGTTTCTAATTACGTTAAGCAGGATGTTGATGGCCGTGACAAAGACTAATAATACCAAACCGGCAGCAAACAATGCTTGGTAATGGGCACTGCCCACCACTGACGTTCCCAACTCTAGCGCAATTAAGGCCGACAACGGCTCGCCCTTGCTAAACCACGATGTTGGCAGCACCAAAGTGTTGCCAGCCAGCATTAAAACAGCCATTGTTTCCCCCGCTGCCCGACCAAAGGCCAGTATTATTGCCCCCACCAGTCCCTTTTTAGCCAAGGGCAGCAACACCTTAATGGTGAGATATTGTTTAGATACCCCCACCGCCAAGGCGGTTTCTCGGTACTGATTGGGTACCGCCCTTAGGGCAGCTTCGGAATTGGTGATAATATATGGTAACACCATTACAGTAAGAATCAGCGAGGCACAAAATAGTGATTCACCACTGGGCATCCCAAAGGACACTTCAAAGAACTTGACCAACACCGCCGCACCCACAAAGCCATAGACCACCGAGGGGATGCCGGTTAAAATGTTGAGCACCGGCCTAATTAACCTGGCTAACCAAGGAGGGGCAAACTCAGCCAAAAATATCGCTGCCCCCAAACCAAGGGGGGTAGCAAGCATAATGGCTCCCAGTGCAGACCAAAGGGTGCTCAAAATCATCGTCCCAATTCCCAATTGGGGCGGGTTTGCCATCGGGTGCCAGTCGGTGCCAGTAACAATTGCACCAACGCCCAGTGAGTGCCAAACTGGCCAGCTTTCCTTAACCATAAAAGCGACAATAGCCAGCAGCAGTAACGTTGCCAAGCTGGACACAGAGAAACAAATTATTTTAACAAGTCTATTTTTCATCGCCATTACCTCAATAATAATGATGGGTAGTTGAAAGCCAACTACCCAGAAATATTTCTATTTACTTAGCAGGTACAAAGCCCATTTCTTTGACCACTGCCAAACCCTCTGCGGACATTACAAAGTCAATAAACTTTTGTTGTTGGGCGGTGGGCTGATCTTTTGTAACCATAATTAACGGGCGAGAAATTTTATATTGGTCCGAGGCGATGTTTTCATCGGTGGGTTCTACCCCGTCAATGCTCAACACCGCAATTTTCCCTTGATTTTGGTCAACAAAGCCGGTGGATACATAACCAATGGCATCAACATTTTCCATTACTTTACCCGCCAGTGCCCCCATGGATGGCAATTGAATGGCTTCTTTAGCCACCGGAGTGCCCTGCATAACAGTAGTGTCAAATACTTCACTGGCACCGCCACCCAAATCTCTGATGGCTAAAACAATTTGTCTGTCTGGCAACTGGGGATCCAATTCCTTCCAAGTTTTAATTTCGCCAGCAAAAATACCCTTTAGTTCCTCGGTGGTCAAGTTGGGTTTTACTTGCAGAACTGGGTTTTCGGGATTAACTGCTATGGCCAGCGCATCGGTGCCCACTTTGATTAACTGACCATTGGGTATCTGTTCCTTTTCTTCGTCCTTTATACTTCTAGAAACCAGACCGATATCAAAGGTGCCATTAATGGCAGACTTAACACCAAAACCGGAGCCACCAGTGGAAACAAAAATCACAATTGGTTCCTCGGGCAGACTGGCATCAACTTTGTTCCAGGTGCCATATTCCTCAGTATATTCATTGGCTAACTGGGCAATTACCGGGGCCAGCGTGCTGGAACCACCAATTTTAATTGACTGTTCTGGGGCCGCAGTGTCTTTAGCTTGTTCTGCTGATGGTTGTTCATTTTGCCCACAGCCCACTAACAATGATAAAGCCAAGGCCAGCATTAATAACAGGTTCAAAACCTTGCTTTTAAACATAACTTCCCCTCCAAATTTATATATATTTATTATTTCTAACCAATTTTTAACATACCACACATATTGTTATAAGTAAAATAACATTTTATTATAATCGTTGCATCAACTGGTTGTTATAAGCTTTGGTTATATTGGAGGGGGTTGTGTTGAATCTATTTACTGTCAGGCGATACCACATAAAATTCCTGCAGCATTTGATCAAACCTGGCCCCGTGTCCCTCTGCCGCCTCTAAGAAATAGCGTTGCTCGATGACAAAACTGCCGCCCAATTGGTTATCAATCACATAATACTTAACCACCGGATCACTGCCACTTTGACCACCGGTGCCACCAATGGCTCTGATTTCTTTTCCCACCACCGGTTCATTAATCTCTTGGGCCGCCCTTAGTTGATAACCATCTTCTAAGCTTGCTTCCAACTGGGCTGCTAAATCTTCACTGCTCCGATCTTTAAATTGCTCAATCTGCATATAGACAGCGGGATAGTTTTCTGGCAGTGGATTTTTAGGCACAATTTTGTCCACCCCATTTTCTGATACCATTTTATAGTATTCTTCATCCACATAAATCAAATAATCTGCGGTTTTACTCTCCTCTAAAGTTACATTCCGTTGTTCTGTTTGCCCCTCAATATTATGTTCCACCACTTTCTCCGGTAAAAATATCTCTTTAATATTTTGAATTATGGCATGGCCCGGTTGAGTATTTAGCACCAATACCACTAAGGCCGCTGCCGCCACCGATGAGATGGCGGTGATTAATCTTTTACCGCTCTTTTTCACTGATTTTTCCGCCCCTTTACTGTCTGTATTAAATAATTGTTTTTCAATATTTTCCCAGGTTTGCTCTTTGAGAGCAGCTACTTCGTCAGTATTCTTCTCCAGCGATTGTTTCAATTGCTGATCGAACTTATCATCATGCATTGGCTTCCCTCCTTAATAGTTCCTTTAACCTTTGCCTACCTTTAAATAATCTGGACTTTAATGTATTGATATTTAGATTTAGTGTTTGGGCAACGTCTTTTTCAGACAAATCACTTAAGTATTTAAGAATAATCGGTAGGCGATAAATATCATCTAACCCTGAAAGCGCCTGATATAGGTCGTCATATCGGTTGCGCTCATTAAAGGGATTTACAGCATTGTTTATATGCTCCTCTACATTGTCACAGCTAATACCGTTTTTATTTTTCCAGCTTAAATAACGATTACACTCGTTAATTAATATTTTATAAAACCAAGGCCTAAAGGGTTTGCCCTCATCAAAGGTATCAATATTTTTATAAACTTTGATAAAGGTTTCTTGCACAATGTCTGCAGCATCATATTTATTTTTGGTGATGGAGTAAACCGTTCTTAACGCATAATCTGCATATAGTTCGTAAAGCAGCTTAAAAGACTTTTGATCACCTTTTTTAACTTGGGCGATAATTTTTTGTTCCAATTGCTGCCCTCCTTTCTGTACTCACTGTATATACCCGCTGGGCACAGAAAAAGTTTTCAATTATTTTAAAATAATAATTGGTAAAATTAGTAACAAAATCTTTATGATTTCCATATTTTAACATGAGAGTATACCAATAAGCAAAATTATGCAAAGGAGGACGATATTATGGGTGGTTACCAAGGCGGTTTCGGAGGAGGAAATCGAAATTCCTTTATTGTATTTCTGATTTTAATCCTCTTGCTGTTTGGTGGCTTTAACGGCGGCTATGGTGGCGGCGGCTATGGTGGCGGCGGTTATTACGGCGGTTACGGTGCTGAATAACTAAGAAAACCCCCTTTGTTTTTGTCAAACAGAGGGGGTTTTTATATCAGCTTACACGTCTATTACTTGTTTAAAATGGCGGCCATGTCTTCATCTACGGTGGTAATTGGCATAATGTTAAAGTTTTCCACCAGTACATTTAATACATTTGGAGTAATAAATGCTGGCAGTGTAGGCCCTAAGCGAATGTCTTTAATGCCTAGGTACAGCAGGGTCAGTAGAATGGCCACTGCCTTTTGCTCGTACCAAGATAATACCATAGACAATGGTAGGTCGTTAACTTCACATTCAAAGGCATTGGCCAGTGCCACCGCAATTTGAATGGCTGAGTAGGCATCGTTACATTGACCAACGTCCAGTAATCTTGGGATGCCGCCAATGTCACCTAATTTCTTGTCAAAGAAGCGGAACTTACCACAGGCCAAAGTGAGCACAACGGTGTCCTGGGGAGCTTTCTCTACAAATTCGGTGTAGTAATTGCGACCCGGCTTAGCACCATCACAACCGGCGACGAGGAAGAAATGTTTAATATTTCCGGCTTTAACCGCTTCGATAACTTTATCTGCTACACCCAATACCGCAT
Organism: Peptococcaceae bacterium 1198_IL3148; assembly: GCA_036763105.1. Classification (NCBI taxonomy): domain Bacteria; kingdom Bacillati; phylum Bacillota; class Clostridia; order Eubacteriales; family Peptococcaceae; species Peptococcaceae bacterium 1198_IL3148. The sequence goes on from JBAIYS010000009.1 coordinate 28,992, forward strand.
TGCGGGCAAAACCGACCATTACTGTTCCTTTGTCTTCATCGGCTGCAAATCCTGGCATTGCCAAAGCCCGCTCAATCACTTCGCCAAACTGGTCTTTGGTGACATGTTTTACCCCGGGCCAACCCACTTGACCAGTGGTAAAGATGTTTTCCATATAGGCTTTGGGGTCTTGAATACAGTTGGTGGTCATCAGGATAGCGCCGGGGAACTGGGCAAACTCTTTCTTTTGGTTCTGCCATGCGGTACCATAATGGCCATAGAAATGACTGTATTTCTTTAGTTCTGGATAACCATGGGCAGGTAGCATTTCACCATGGGTATATACATAAATGCCTTTACCCTCGGTTTGCTTTAACAGCTCCAATAAATCTTCCAAATCGTGACCGGATACTAGGATACATTTACCTTGTTTATGCCCCAGGGGCACTTCGGTGGGTACTGGATGACCAAAGGTACCGGTATTGCCGGCGTCCAGCAATTCCATGGTGCGCAGGTTTACTTCACCGCACTTCAACACCAAGCCTACCCAGTCATTTAGTCCCAACTCTTTATTGGTCAGTGCAGCCATCCCTTGGTGCAGAAAAGCGTAAACCACATCATCCTCTTGACCCAGAATAAAGGCGTGATTGGCATAGGCTGCAACCCCTTTGAGGCCATAAACAAGTATTTGCTGTAGTGATTGGATATCTTCAGCCACATCGTGGTGGTTGACCATACCCACTGCTTCACCTTGTTTAATTAACTCTTCTAAATTAGCAGCCGGCACAAAGCTGGCCGCTGGATCAGCAAAGTTGGTATTGCCACCGGCGGCAGCAACTTTTTCTTTAAGTTGATTGGTATAGGCAACGCACTGATTAATTAATTGCTGTAATCTGGTGGCATCAAACTGCACGTTAGTTAAAGTGCTAAACATAGCTTCGCAAGTGAAACGGTTAATCTTGATATCAACTACTCCCACTTTTCGACCGGCATCTGCGTATAGAGATAACCCTTTAATGGCATGCAACAATAAATCTTGCAATGCAGCCACTTCTGGTTTCTTACCGCAAACACCCATTACAGTACAACCGGTACCCTTTGCGGTTTGTTCACATTGGTTACAAAACATTCACTAACCCCTCCTCATTAGTATTAGCTTAGTATAATTTGCCTGCTATTTGGTAACTTTAGCTTACCATGGTAATATTTAAAAAAATATGATTCATATCATGTTTTAAGAAAAGTGCAAAAAATTTATCCTTTTGGATGAATACATAAATTTTTCTATAGGTTTCATACTAAGCCAAAGGAGGTAATGACTATGGATGCCCAAAGGGCCACAGAGATTTTACATTCACAAAATACCATTGAAGTCACTTATCAAAATAATTCGATTTGGATTGAGGATGTTAATCAAAGTAAAAATACCGCGGTAGTTAAAAACTTAGATACAGATAAAGTGAGTGAAGTACCAGTAAGTGCATTGCAAGAGCAATAAAGCCGGAATATCCGGCTTTTTTTCACCCCTTAATTTTTTTTACATATTATGGTATTATATATAATTTTTAGGGGGTGCTAGCCATGGGGCTAACGGAAAAAAACCTGCGCATGACAAATTTTCGGTGGAAAATCTCTTTGTTGATTTTATTATCTTTTTCATATTTAATTTTAATTGGCGCCAATATTTCCACCAGCGATTACACCTTAACCACAGAAGCCTTTCACACCATCCACATCACCATTGAGTTTTTCTGCATCTTTGTTGCCCTTTGTACATTTACCGTCACTTCATATTCCTATATGAATAACCTATCATATCACAGTTATTTTATTGGTCTGGGTCTTTTGGCTGTAGGTTTAATTGATTGGATGCATTTGTATAGTTATGAAGGCATGCCCGCCACTCTGTTCTCTATTCCCTGTCCCAACAACGCCACTTTATTCCATATTATTGGCCGGTTTGTGATGGTGGCCACCTTTTTGGTGGCACTGTTTCTCTATGATAAAAAACTTAGGTTAAACGGTTGCATGCGCTTTTTTATGCTTACCCTTACCTTAGGTATTGTGGTGTTTATTTTAAGCAGTGTTACTGTCATGCCCAATTTATATCCCGCCATGTATAGTGTGGAACAGGGCCAAACAACCGCTAAAATCTTTAGCGAGTATGCAATTATTATTCTGCTGGTGTTCACCATTATTGGCTATGCTTTTCTATACAAGCGAGTGTTAAATACCTATTTAGAACTGGTTATTTTATCTTTAATTGTTTTTGTCTTTAGTGAATTAAGTTTTACCCTTTACTACGGTGCCATCAACGTATTGGGTCACTTATTTCGCTTTGCCAGCTTCTGTTTAATTTATGCCGCCATTGTCATTCATAATGTTAAACGGCCCTACCAACAGTTGGTGAATATACGGCAAGAGTTGGAAAAAAGCAATGTTATTTTAGAGCAGCGAGTGCGTGAACGTACCCACAATTTGGAGCAAGCCAATAAAAAGTTGGCTCGAGCCGCCATTTATGATTATCTAACCGGGGCGGTTAACCGCATGGAGTTTTCTAACCGATTTAGCGTTCTCACAGAGAACAGCAACCAACAGGCGGTTCATTCGGTGTTAGCCATTGACTTTGACTCCTTTAAGAAAATCAACGACACCTATGGCCACGGGGTGGGGGATGCTTGTTTAAAAACCTTTGTTAAAGTTGCTAAAGGGGCCATCCCTCCCACAGACACCGTGTCCCGTTTTGGTGGGGATGAGTTTATGATTTTATTGTCCAACACCCCCAAGGAGGATGCCAAAAAAGTGGCAGAAAAAATTAAGCACCGATTAGCCAAAGTAGCCGACCCGCCCTTTACCATTTCGGTGGGCATTGCCCAGTGGCCTAATGATGGTAAAAAAGAAAAACACCTGTTAGCCAGTGCCGACCAGGCCTTGTATTTGGCTAAGGAGAAGGGGAAAAATAGGGTTGAGTGAAACAATTTTGAATATGTCGTTCGCTTAGCAGCAGGTGTCGGGGTTTTAATTAACCTTTTTTCGTGAAGAAAGGGCAAAAACCACTGGCATTTGCGCATATAGGACACACCACCGGTATTAAACCTCTTCCACAGGCTTTAATTTAAAATGTCCTTCGCCAATAGAGAAATCGCAACCGCGGGTCCATAGGTTTCGACAGATGGATAAGCACAGATCTAGGGTAATCTCTGTATAATCCCCTGTGCCCGATGGCTTTTGTTGCAATAACAAAATATTCCCTTGGTCACTGCGCTGTAGGTAAAGAATGTTGGCTTGGGGATTTTTAGGGTTATCTATGGCAACGGTATTGCCAGCCATGATTGCCTCTTTAATCTCAACAAAATTGGTCACCGGATTGGATGCACAGCCACAGGGCAAATACTCTAACATTATTTTCCCTCCATATGTAATAATGTTTCTATCAGCATTACCCGTTATGGCTGTTTCCAAACCATCTTTATTTATAAATATCCCAAGCCGTTGCCAGTGCGGTTAAAGTGGCCGGTACACCGATTGCTGGAGTGGCCAGCAATATACAGCTAACAACTTCATCTTTGCTGGCTCCAGCCTGCTGGGCTAATTTAATATGCCCCACTAGCGCACTAGGGTCTTTGGTGGCAACTGATATACCCAATGCCACCAGTCCGTTGGTTTTTTCATCCAGAGTTGAATTATTGATGACTGTAGTCCTTAAATTACCAATTGCCTGGGCCACTTCAGGCTTTTCAGCTTGTAGCTGATTTAATACCGCTATTAAATCCGTTGACATACAAGCCCTCCTCTACATAAACTTCAAGTTTATATTCAATTAAGGGCTGGTACTTTCCTTTAAATCCTGCCTACAATATGGTCAGCCGTCCGGGCGGCAATGGCCATAATTGTTTCGGTGGGGTTGCCACCCCCTGAGGTGACAAACACACTGCCGTCACAGATATAGAGGTTTGGGATGTCGTGACTTTGGCAAAAACCATTGACCACTGACTTAGCTGGGTCATTGCCCATGCGGCAACCTCCCAGCAAATGGGCGGTGTCCGGTACTATAATTGGGTCGGTACAGCCCACCGCCTCTAATATTTGTTGACATTTATCCACTGCGTGGGCAATTAGTTTATTGTCATTTTCCCCATAGCTGAAGTTGACCTGTGCCCGGGGTAAACCATATTCATCCTTTTCGTCACTTAATGTCACGGCATTATCTAAGTTTGGCAAAACTTCCCCCACCACCGTTACCCGGGCGTAATGGTTGTAGTTGAGCATAATATCCCGCAACCTTTTACCCCAAATGTTGGCGTGGTTAGCTAAGCCGCTGGCCATGGCCACCGGTCTGGAACCATGGGCATTTAGGGTATAACCCCGGACGAAGCCGCGGCTGCTATCGGTTTCATAAAAATCCTGGGTCACTGCCAGTACCGGGGTGCCTTTATATAAACGTACTTCCTGATGATATTTCATATACACATCGGGACTGCTATGGACCATAATGCCTTTGCCCACCAGACCACTGCTGTTGGCCAACCCATCGGGAAACTGGGGACAAGCAGAATTTAACAGCAGCCGCGGTGTTTCCACCACAAAGGCCGATAGTATCACAATTTTGGCCCGCTGGCGATATTCTTTGCCTTGGTGGTTAAACAACACCCCACTGACTTTGCCGGACTTATCCACCTCAACCTGTGTCACCATGCAGTCGCTTAACACCTCAGCGCCCCATTGAATCGCCTTGGGAATGTGGTGAATTAGCGTACTGAACTTGGCGTTGGGCAAACACCCTTGATTACAAAAACCCCGATTAATGCAAGGGGGGCGTCCCTCAAAGGGGGCCGACAATATTGCCAGCGGCGCCACCGTGCTTTTAATGCCGATTTTTTCACAGCCTTTGCGGAACAACTGAGAATTGGCACTGATGGGCTCCCGTTCCGGGTAAGGGTAAGGCCCGCTAAATGAACCCCAGGGGAATTGTCGCGGTCCCGAGACGGCAATATCCCGTTCAATTTTACTATAGTAACGGGCCAGATCTTGATAATTGATGGGCCAATCGTCCGCTACCCCATCCAAAGTCTTGACCACAAAATCACTTTCGTGAAAGCGGAAAAACACCCCGGTGAAGTGAACGGTGCCACCGCCCACACCACGACCGGTCAGGTTATGGCCCAAGTCTAACGGATCCTTTCCAGAGACCAACCTGGTTTGTTGCCAAGCCAGCTGGCTCATGGACAACTCATCACTGGCAAAATCGGTTTGCACATTCCAATAAGGCCCTGCCTCGACCACCACTACCTTAAGGCCAGCTTTACTCAATTCATAGGCCAACACCCCGCCGGCAGCGCCGGCACCAACAATACAAACGTCGGCGCCATCAGCGTACTTTCTATGATTTAAATCATTATAACGATGCCCGTCGTAATGGTCATAATTATGTCTGACTTTATCTCTACTGGCCATCTTTTTTCGCCTCCCAAGGGTCCGTTAAACCCAATTCCACCCGCACATAACCTCTGGGGTAAGCTGGGCCACCGTAACCTATTTCCGACCAAATGATGGGATGGGAGTAATAGGCATCCACAATAATTGATAATAGTTTTTTAAATAACTCCTTGGGTGGACAAAGGCTCCAGTCGGTTATTTGTGGTACCTGTCCCTGCTGCAACATCTCCAACATATTCAACTGGGCTTGGGTATCTGCCTCGGCAAAGGGTAGCTGATACAAATCTTGGGCTAACAAATCCAACGCCTTTAAACCATGAAGAATTAAGTCCCGCTCCTTGGGACTGCCAACCTTCCTTTGGCTCTCCCCGGTTTTTGCGCTCAATTTGCTATCTAAGTGATGCACTATGTAAGCCAACACTTGATCACGATCATCATAGATTAGGTGACTAGCAATAATTTTAACGGTGCGGACCTCTGCTTCGTTCAGTGCACCGGGAGTGGGAAAGGGCGCCAACCGTTGAGTAACAATTTTTTTAGTATGGTCATCCCACTCATCGGCCAAGTTCATCACATCATAATTAGTGTAATGACTGGGCAATGTTACCACCTCCAGTATAAGGCCAGCAATCCCAAAACGCCCATTGCCGATACCATTAACGGCAGAGTTACCGGCGGTCCCACCAGAAAGTTTTGCATTCGATAACCATCCACCCGTTCCCCTACCCCTTCAAAATGATAGCCAAAGCCCACTAAGCCACTGACCACGTCCAACACTAAAATAACTGCTAAAATTGGTTGCAGCCAACCGATATTAAAAAGCGCCATCATGATGGCCAACACACCGGTTACCGGGGCGCCAATTACCGGTCCCCACATGGCCCAATGTCTAAAATTTTGCCGATAATGAAATAAAGTAACTTGAACCGAAACCACCAATAATAGCACCCCGGTAAACATTAAAATTATTCTGGCTAGCGACCAACCCTCCCACATGGCAATCCCCCCTAAAATCTGATAGTTTAGTATTACCAAAAGTTCTGTAAATTCTGCAGATTGTTAGTGAAATTTAGCCAAAATGATAGAGAAACATTAACGCCCTGCAGTTCAGTTCTGCAGGGCGTTAATGTTAGGCAATCCGTTCAGTTAATATTCTGTTAACCAGTTGATAGATATCTTCTATGGAAAAGGGTTTGGTAACAAAGTGTTTTATGCTTTGCTTGACGGTTTGCTGTATTTCATTCTCACCATAACCAGTCATCATAATTGCTGGAATATTGGGATGAATTTTCTGAATCGCTTCCCAGGTTTGAAAGCCATCCAGGCCCGGCATTCTATAATCTAATAAAATAACATCTGGACATCGCTCCATTACCTTAGCAATTGCTTCCGAGCCGTTGGTGGCTGTTTCCACCTCATAACCTTTGTCAGTAAAAATCATTTCAACCAACTGACGAATACCAGCATTGTCATCAACCACTAACATATATGCCACCAAATAACATCTCCTTACCCAATACTTAAAACAAAGACGTTTGTATTAAATATTTACCACTTTTCAACCAATTATAAATGTTATTTGTATATAACGTCAATCATTTATTCACCAAAGCCCTTTATTCTTAATTTTTTTATATCTTCAACCGTTACTGTACCGTCCGAATTAACCGAAATCAGCCCTTCTTTCTTTAATTGAGTAATGGCGTTGGTGGTTGAAACCCGATGGGCACCGGCAAGGGAGGCCAATTCCTGTTGGGTAACACTGAGATTATTGGTGGCAGCTTTTACCCCTGCATTTTCAGCCAACAGACAGTAAAGCAAGCGTGCCACCTTTTCCACAGTGGTACGGAATGCTAAGTCTTCTATTTGGGTAGCCATAATTCTAGACTTAATGCCCATAGATTTTAGCATAATATGGGCTACACCCGGTCGGGAAACCATATCCCAATAGTTCCTTTGGTTAATTATTGTGGCTTCAGTAAATTCCATCGCCACAGCATCATACAAAATCGGCTGTTTGTGAAAAAAAGCTTCCTCGCCCACAAAACCCCCTGGGGTAACGTAAATGACTGGTTTCTCCACACCCTCGGGGCTTAACAGGGTATAACGAACCGTTCCCTGATGAATAAAAAACATATTTTCCCCCCTGCTTCCAATTTGTAGCATTACAGCCCCTTTGACAAACTGTTTTTTATCCCCAATTTGTTTTATAAAATCAATATCTTCATTATTTAATAAGGTGCCCCCTAAAAATTGCGATTTTAACCAAGGTGATGTAGAAAGATAATCATTTCTATTATAAACCATATAAAACACCCCTCTAACATGTCATAGTTATTTGTACTTAATATTACATTGTTTCCTAACTTTGTGCAAACAATCATGGTTATTGCAAAAGCCAGCTTCAAATTTCCGAAACTGGCTTTGCTGGTATCCATTGTGATGTAATTGCCTAATTATTTATTATTGGTGGCCGTTTGTAATCGTGGTAACATTCACGTCCATACCCACAATTTATTTATCATTAATTTTATCATAGTATTGCTGTTTTGAATTGTAGTATGGACTACATTCTGTAATATATTTTCATCGCGCTATAAACAATTTTATAGCCAATTATCTTTTTAGTAGATTGCAGAAAAAATAACCGAGGGCTTATCCTATCCCTCGGTTATTTTTTCTAACTTTAGCCTCGACTGTTCCGCATCCATTAACCGTGGATGCTTAATCCATGTACGTTTTCGGCCGCTTCCATGATGGCTTCTGCCAAGGTGGGGTGAGCGTGAATGGTGGTGGCCAAGTCGTTAGCGGTCATGCCCTTTTTCACTGCCAGGGTGGCTTCGGCAATTAAATCTGAAGCATGGGGGCCAATGATATGCACCCCTAGCACCACATCGGTTTCTTTGTGGGCAATGATTTTTACCATCCCTTCGGCTGCGCCCATACTCAGCGCTTTGCCGTTGGCCATAAAGTTAAATTTGCCCACTCTCACTGGAATGGCTTTATCTTTGGCTATTTGCTCGGTAATACCTACCGAAGCCAGCTCAGGGTTGGTGAAAATACAACTGGGTACCGCATGGTATTCCATTTTACTTTCTTTGCCCATAATATTTTCGGCAGCCACAATACCATGGCTAGAAGCAACGTGAGCCAATTGATATTTATTTACTACGTCGCCAATGGCGTAAATGCCTTTAACATTGGTTTCCATTTTATCGTTAACCACAATTTCTCCTCTGGCACCAAATTCAATACCAATTTCCTCCAAACCTAAGCCTTTGGTATTCAGTTGACGACCAATGGAGATCAGTGCTTTTTCAGCAACAATGGTTTCACCGTTATCCAACAGGGCTTCAATGCCGGTGTCCGTTGTCTTAACTTCTTTAATACCCACTTTAGTTTTAATGGTGATATTTTTCTTTTTAAAGGTCATTTGCAACCGACGGGAAATATCTTTATCCAGCATTGGTAAAATGTTGGGGGCCATCTCCACCATGGTGATTTCGGTGCCCATACTATTATATATATGAGCAAACTCACAACCAATGACACCGGCACCGATAATCAATAAACTTTTGGGCGGCTCGGTTAAATTTAGGGCCTCTTCACTGGTAATGACGCTAGTGCCGTTGTACCCTAGGGCTGAGATTAAAGCAGGGCTGGAGCCGGTGGCAATAACAATGTTGTCACAGTTTAGGGCTGTGGTTTCACCATTGGCAGTCACCACCACTTGGTTAGCAGATTTAACTTGGGCTGTGCCGCTAATAAAATCAATTTTGTTTTTCTTAATTAAAAACTCAATGCCGGTAACTAATTTATTAACCACTTCATCTTTTCTAGCCTGTACCCGCTCAAAATTTACTGTGGGTTCACCCACTGCAATGCCAAACTCAGCGGCATCCCGGACAGCCGCCAGCTTTTCCACCGCAGCAATCAACGATTTAGTTGGTATGCAACCTCTATTTAAGCAGGTGCCCCCCAATCTATCTTTTTCCACTAACGCCACTTTAGCACCCAGTTGGGCCATTCTAATGGCGGCTACATATCCACCGGGGCCACCGCCGATTACCACTGCATGGTAAGTCATTTTTACCTCTCCCTTACTATAGTGTTATCGTCTATTAATATAGGGGGCTTAATTAGCCCCCCAATTATGTCTATGCCTCGTCAGCACATTCCACTTCATCACCGGCAGCAACGCACAGGGCGGTATCTCCTTGGTATGGACGGGTGCCAGCAACGGTGGTTTCTTTTTTGCGTTCCGATGATGCCCCAGGCATACGGAATTTATTGACATCAACCGGTTCAATGGCAACTTCCTTTGGACGTTCCACCTGGGGTACCCAGTCGTAAGGTGCCCGATAAGCGCGGTAAATCATGTTGGTATGCATTTCCTTACCCCAATATGGACTGATGTATTCCCAAACAATTTCATGGTCCGCTGTCACTTCAATCAGTCTACCACCACTGCCTTCGGTGATCAAGGTGTTGCCGTTAGGCAATCTTTGGGTGCCACTGATAAATGGGCTGTAGAAGCGATAGGCATCCACCGGCATGGTAAAACCAGCTTCCGCCGGGGTGTATTGCCAAACAATTTTTAAAGTGGTGGGGTCTATTTCTAACACCCGGGAGTAATCCCGCTTGGCGTTCATTCTACCGGTGGGTGAACTGGGATTAGGCACACCATAACCGGCCCAACCGCCGTTGTCAAAGATCAAAATGTTCCCTTCACCGGGCAAACCTTTAGGAATCATATGCACATGGTGCTGACCAATGATCCACCCTAATTTTATCAATGCTTCATCTTGATCGTAGTATGGACCAACTTTCCAAACAATTTTACCGGTATGCTTGTCAATAATGGCCATAATATTGCTTTCCCGAGCATCCCAAATGATGTTGTCTGGATGAAAACGCTCATCACCGGCATCGTACCACTTGTTGGGACCGAGGACCGACATGGAGTTGATGTGCATCCAGTCACCCATGCCGCCACCGGCAGGGCGCATGTTGGGGTCACGGAATAGTAGGTTTTTAGCAGCTTCATCAAAACCCAACTCATCGAAGTGCTCGTTACAGTTCCACTCCCAGACAATATTGCCTTCCCAGTCCACTTCTAGAATGGTATCATCTAATAACACTTTGTCAGAAATTTTATGATTGAAAACATTCCGGTGGCATAAAATTAACGTGTTACCACCATCAACCTCGGGGTCCATCCCAGGTACATAGTAACCCACTGGGTTACCTTCCCGTTGGTAGTCGTGGTGTTGTCTGGCCATCCATTGGGGTTCCTCCCCTGGGTCTTCAATAAATTCATTTTGATCAAACTTCCAAACGATGTTACCATCCCAGTCCACCTGTACCAGGTCTGTTTGGTCTTGCATACCGAAAGCATTGTTGCGTTCCCCCAGGTGGCCAAAAACGTAACCACCAGGTAGCAATTTGTTGGGAAAACCGTGCAGACCCTTCCAAACATTAACTTCGGCACCGTTCATATCAATTAATACCGCGCCCTCTTCCTTTGCTTGGAAAATGGTATAACCACTCCAGCATTTTTCCGGTTTATAAATAGTAACCCCTGTGGGATAAATACTTGGATAAGACATTAACAAATCCTCCTTTTGGTAACAAAACGTTTTGTAGTACTAATTTGTTAAAGCTTTTAAAGTGCTTGGTTTAATTATGTTTTATTTTTCGATGTCTGTCATCACTTGGGCTGCTCTGGCTTTGGTGCGGTAGGTAAACAGCGCCGGTGGTTCAATTTTAAAGCGATCGTCTTTGGCAGCTTTTACATCAAAGGCCTTCAGCAGATAAGGGTTCTTTTTGCTGCCGGTTGCTTCTTCAATTTGTTTGGCAGCAGCACCCACTTCATCTGGAGTTAAGTAACTAACTTCGCCGTTGCTGCGTTCAATTGGAGCGATGGTGGTTTGAAATTTATACTCTGGGAACTTAGTTACCAATTCCATACTCTTAGTTAAGTCCGTTGGATCCACTTCCACACCTAAAATCTCGCTGTAAAGCTCCTTGGGTCCCAACACATTCATAATCACCACGTCAGCTAAAGCTTCATCTAATACTTGTTGCAAAATGGCACTATTGCGGCCATCGGTTTCTACTTGTAGTTTAAAGTTGTTAGCCTTTAGCTCCCGCAGTACAGTTAGGAATTCTTCAGCATATTCTGGGTTACCGCCAGAAACGTGAATACCGTTTACCCACTCTTTGTGCAAAGTACCCACAGTGAAAAATCCGTCTAATTTGGTACCGGCATAGGCGAAAGCAATGGTGGCGGCAATGCTTTGACGAATTTCATCACCTTCAACTAAAATGGGAAATTCTACCCCATCGGGGCCACGAAAAATAGCCTTCCGATTGTTTTTATAGAATTGTTGAAATTCCTCTTTACCGTCAGCTTTCATATCATATTCAACATATTCAATACCACGGGATTTTAAATAGTCTTTAAGGATTTTACAACGGGTACAACCAGTGGCTGAGTAAACAATATGGCTCATAATATAATCTCCTCTCTATATTAACCTAGTCTTCTTGAATAAAACTGATATAACCGTCCTTAGTTAACAATGTTTCCACTTCGCTGATATCGTTGGGCTTAATTACAATCAGCCACCCGGCTTGATAGGGATCATTGTTCACCAGTTCCGGTGAATCTTCCAGTTCACCATTTACCGACACAATTTCACCACTTACAGGCATATATAAAGCAGAAGTTGTTTTTGCTGATTCTGCCTGACCAAACTCTTCCCCTTTATCAAAGGTGACGCCCTCTTCTGGCAGTTCAATGAAGATTATGTCCCCTAGATTATCTTGGGCAAAGTCTGTAATGCCAACAATAACGGTGTCCCCTTCAACCTTAGCCCAGGTATGCTCTTCGAAGTAACGAATTTCATCATCAAATTTCAGTTCAGCTATTGGCTTAGTCATAATTAACCTCAATCCTTTCTTTCGGTTATACCCAAAGTTCTTGGGAAAGTTTTCACAGTACTTATTGTGTTTAGATTATCACAACAAACTGGCTGTTTTCAGTAACACAGACTACATCTCAAGTTAGATTCTTTAAAGTCTTATATGTCGTTATGTACGAAAGAAAAAAGGAGAACTGCAATAATAATACAGTTCTCCTTTTTAATCTTAATTATTCAATTAAACCAACACTTTACCTGGGTTCATAATGCCTTTCGGATCCAGGGCATTTTTAATGGCCTTTAATACGTTGCGTTGACCAGCGGTAATGTGTTTATCCATGGCTGGAGCACGCTTTGCACCAATTCCGTGTTCACCGGATAGGTTACCACCCAATGCATACACTGCTTCATATAACTCTTCCAATACGTTGTCCTTCAGTTCATGCCACTGGTGCTCATCACGGTCCTCCCGCAGGATGGTGGCGTGAATGTTACCGTCACCGGCGTGGCCGCAGCTAGGAATTTTGCAGTCATATTTAGCAGAAATGCGCTCAATAGCTTCCAGCGCTTTGGGGATCTCAGAAACCGGCACCACAATGTCCTCCATGCAGTACACTGGGCTCAGCATGCGCAGGGCTTCGGCATAGCATTTGCGCGACTTCCAAATCCGCTCTTGGGTGGACATGTTGTCAGCCACAAACACTTCCAGCGCACCATTTTTCTGCGCCAATTTACCGATGGTTTCGTAGTCATCTTGCACCTGAGCTTCGGAGCTACCATCAATTTCACAAATAACATAAGCGCCGGCATCACTGTAAGGTAGCTTTTTATTTAGATAAATTTCAGCGGCTTTAATGGATAAGCTGTCCATAAACTCTAGGCAGGTAGGAATAATACCAGCTGTCATAATTTTGGGCACTACGTTAATGGCACTTTGCATGTCAGCAAAGGGAATTAACAGGTCAGCCACATACTTAGGCAGCGGCATCAGCTTTAACCAAATTTTGGTCACCACACCAAAGGTACCTTCAGTACCCACCATTAAGTGGATAAAATCATAGCCGGTTACATCCTTAACGTTTTTACCACCGAAGGTAACAATTTCGCCATTGGGCATGACCACTTCTAAACCGTATACGTGACGGCTGGTAACACCATATTTTACTGCTTTGTTGCCACCGGCATTGGTGGCGATGTTACCGCCAATGAAGGAGCTGTCGGCCGAACAAGGGTCACCGGCATACAGAAAACCATGGGATTTAGCGGTGGCTTGTACTTCACCAGTGGTTACACCAGGCTCTACCACCATAAACAGGTTTTGTTCATCCACTTCCAGAATTTTATTCATTTTCTCTAGGGATAACACAATACCGCCATGTAGAGGTACTGCACCGGCAGCCAGACCGGTACCGCCACCCCGAGGGGTAACTGGTATTACATATTCGTTAGCTAACTTAACAACGCCAGCAACTTGCTCAACGTTCTCAGGTTTTACTACCACCTCTGGCATTTTTTCCCATTGTTTGTCAGAGGTCTCGTCCCGAGAGTACATGTCCATTTTTTCTTCATCCGTCAGCACATTGGCTGCACCAACTATATTTTGCAGTGCGGCGATAAATTCCGCATTAACTTTATTAAATTTCACGATTATCCCCCCTTAGGCAGTAGCTTTAACTTTTTTAACAGCTTCAATGATCATAGGTACCACTTCGAAAACATCGCCTACGATACCAAAGTCAGCAACTTTAAAGATTTGTGCTTCTGGGTCTTTGTTTACTTCTACAACAATATCTGAAGTCTGCATACCAGCTAAGTGTTGAATTTTGCCGGATAAACCAAAGGCAAAATACAATTTTGGTGATACAGTTTTACCGGATAAACCAATTTGGTGAGGATAAGTGGTCCAACCTAATTCTACCGCATCCCGGGTAGCGCCCACAGCGCCACCTAATAGGTCAGCCAGTTCTTCCACCATCTTAAAGCCATCGGCATTCTTCATCCCTTTACCGCCGGCTACAATTACGTCAGCTTCTTCAATATTTACTGTTTGAGTGGTATCTTTAATGTATTCTAAGAATTTTTCCGGAGTGGCTAATAAGCTGCCAGCATATTCCTTAACAACAATTTCACCGGTGCGAGTGGGATCAATTGCCGCAGGTTTTGCTGATTTTGGTCTTACCGTTGCCATTTGAGGACGGTGGTCGGTTGTTTTAATGGTGGCCATAATGTTACCGCCAATGGCCGGACGGGTTTGTAGTAAGATTTTCTCTTCGGGGTCAATGGTTAACTCGGTGCAATCAGCAGTTAAACCGGTATTAGCCTTAGCAGCAACTAAAGGCATCACAGTGCGACCCGTGGTGGTGGCTGCTGCGATAATGATCTCTGGTTTTTCCTCTTCAATCAATTGGCAAATAGCATTGCAATATGGTTTTGGTAAAAAGTTAGCAAAAATTGAATCTTTAATAAAGAACACTTTGTCGGCACCGCGCTTTATTACTTCTTCCAAATTTTCAATTTCATTGCCCAATAAAATGCAGCTCAGTTCGGTCCGTAGCTCATCAGCCAGCGCACGACCGCGATTTAGCAATTCAAAAGTTACTGAACCAATTTTGCCGTCCCTTTGTTCGCCTAGAACCATTACACCTTTATATTGAGAAATATCGTGGTTAGCCATATTGTTCTCCCCTTTCTATAGCGCTTCCTTAGCGGTTAAAAACTGCATCAGTTCATCAACCGGCTTAGAAGTACCGTCAGCATTGTGCATAATAGTATCACGGGAAAGTTTGGGGCTAAACACCCTAACCACTCTGGTGGGAGAACCGCCCAAACCCAATTCACTGGCATCTACATCCAAATCTTTTTCAGACCAAACGGAGATTTCCACCTCTTTGGCCTTCAGTTTACCATCCAATGTTGGGAAACCTGGTTCGTTAATATCTTTGTTTACAGTGAGCATTACTGGATAAGTAACTGCCACCTTCTCAAAACCACCTTCAACGGTACGCTTAACCACAACTTGGTCATCTTGGGCATCAATGGCAGAAACGTATGTTTCTACCGGTATATCTAAGTAGTTGGCAATCATGGCACCGGTTTGTCCGGTTTCACCGTCGGTGGCTCTCTCTCCACAAATCACCATATCCACTGGACCTAATTTTTTAATGGCGGCGGAAAGGGCCTTAGCGGTAGCGATGGTATCGGAACCAGCAAAGGCTCTGCTGGATAGAAGTACGCCACCGTCGGCACCCATAGCCACTGCTTCTTTTAAAGCCTTTAATGCCGATTGAGGGCCCATGCTTACAGCGGTTAGCTTTACATCTTCTCTTGAGTTTTTGATTTGAACCGCTGCCTCCAGCGCATTCTCATCTAACGGGTTGATAATGGTATCTTTACCACTACGAATCATTACACCGGTCTCTGGATCCATTTTAACGTTGTCGGTACCAGGAACCTGCTTTATAAGTACAACAATATGCAAAACCCGCACCTCCTAGAAATTTTTGTGTTTAAGTGATTGTTGTCTGATAATAAAGACATCTGATGGTCTGACCACACATATTCGTGATTACTATATCAAACACTTATTGGTTGATCAATAGTTTAGACTACATTTAATTAAAAAAGTGAAACCTTGTCATAATTAGTCTAGAATGGCCATGGGAAGACAGGGGAAGAAGACAGGGGGACAGGTCCCGGAAGACAGGGGGACAGGTCCCGTGTCTTCTCAATAAGACAGGGAACCTGTCCCCCTGTCTTCGGCGGCAAGAAAAAGAATGTAAATCAACGGGCCACTACACTACTTCTTCTGCGGTAGTGGCCTTTTGTGCAAGGGGCTTGATTCATCACGCCCGGTAGGGGCATATATGTGCCTGTATAAAGTCCAGTCAACGGTACCATAATATGATACAGGAGGTGGATATTTCAAATGACGTCATTAAATTTAACCCAAAAGGAAAATATGTTGTTACAAGATCAACAAAAACATGAACAACTATGCGTGCAAAAGTATCAGGACTATGCCCAACAGGCCCAAGATCCTCAGTTGCAACAGTTATTTAATTCACTGTCCCAAAAGGAACAACAGCACTTAGATACTATTAATCAATTACTTAACGGTCAGATACCCAATCTACAGCAAAACCAACAACAAGGGCAGCAACCGGGCCAACAACAAAATGCGCAAACATCTCAGCAATTTGCTCTGAGTGGCGGTACTGTTAACCCACACGATATTACTTTATGTAACGACATGTTGATTACCGAGAAATATATCTCTAATTCCTATGATAACGCCATATTTGAAAACACCAACAGCCAAGTGCGGCAAATATTAAACCACATCCAAAAGGAAGAACAACAACATGGCGAGGCTATCTATAATTATATACAAAGCAAAGGCATGTACAATCCATAGTGGCTGTTTGAAAGCAAAAATAAGCCAAGGAAAATAATTATTCCTTGGCTTTTCTATTTATCTGCATCGCTAACATCAATGCCAATCATTTTCATCAGCGCTATGGCATTGGTGGTTCGGGAAACTCCTGTTTTTAGTCGATAATCAAAGGTTATTTCATTGCCAACGATCTGATCGGTAAAATGGTAATTGCTGATTTGCCGCGGCAATTCATCTGCCAGCAAACTTAATTCCAGGTCATGGGTGGTGACCATGCCAATGGCTGCTTGCTGAGCCAGCTTTTTAATGATGATGCGGGCTCCGGTAATTCGATCTCGGGAGTTAGTGCCTTTAAATATTTCATCAAGTAAAAAGATAATTGATTCACCCCGATGGGCAGCATCTATGATTAACTTAATACGTTTTATTTCTGCATAAAAATAGGAAGTGTTTTGTTCCATATCGTCTTGAATGCGCATGCTGGTATAGATATTCATGTTGGAACAGCTTAATGCCGAGGCACAAACCGGCGCTCCAGCATAGGCCAACACCAAGTTAATGCCCACTGTACGCAGCAGTGTGCTTTTACCGGACATATTGGAACCGGTAATAATATGGATGGTGCCTGGTTGCGCCAGCGAAACATCATTATAAACCCGCGCCCCTTGGTTAATCAGCGGGTGCCCCAGTTCGGTGGCCTTAAAGTAAGGCGTATCACCGGTCACCTCTGGAAATACCCACTGGGGATTGTCGTGGGCCAAAATGGCTAAGCTGGACAGCGCCTCAAACTGACCAATGACTTCAAACCATCTTTCTAAATGTCTGCCATATTGGGCCTTCCACTGATCCAATGCCCTAATGGTATAAAGATCGAAGAATATCAGCGCATTAATAAAATGATATACCACCGAATAGCGCAGGTTAATCAAAGTGGCAATCTTGGCCAGCGCCTGGGCTTGCTGGGAAGCTGTTTGCTGCCTTTTAATCAGTTGCCGTTGTAGTTTCACCAGCAATGGCGCTTGAAACTGCTGGCCTTCGATATGGTTTAACAGCTTTAACAGTCGGTCCAATTCGGCGGCGGTGTCCTCGGTGCTACCAAAGGCCCTGCCAGTTACCCCCATGCTCAATGTGGCCACCACCACCTGCATAATTAAGGTTACCAGGGGTAAATTACTGGACACTTTCCCCATCACCACTAGAATAAACAAGATCACGGTGGTCACCGGCAATAGCCACAGTAGGTAGACATAGTTTCTATTTTCAAACAGCGGTCTTTCCCGAGTCCAAGCCAACAGTTTATCTAAATTATCCGGTTGATTACTGCCACCGATGCCATTGGCTTGTAACTGTTGCCGCCAGTCTAAATGGCTGGCCAGTTCTTTAATGGCCTGTTGGCGAGCAGTGGTGGCATCAGGCGCAACGGGCCGACCTAATAATTGGGCCAACGCCCGCTCACCGGTAACCAAATTGGTGGTGTTTAAGTACTGGAATAGCGACCCCTGACCAAAAATGTTTAAATCCCCACTGTAAGGGTGTTCTGCCGCCATAAATTGTTCTCCCCGGTGGGGAAAACTGGTCCACTGGCCAGACAGTCTTTTCAAGGCTTGGTCATTAATGGCAACGTAGTTTTCTAAATGGCTAATCTGCCCCCTCACTTTGCGATGCCGATTAACCACCACCATAAATATAAGCACCAATAGAGCGACGTATAGGTAAAGGTTAGCCACCTCCTTAAAATAGCTGTAAACCAATAAACCAATCACCGTCACTGCCAGTGCACTGCGATAGAAAACCAGTTGGCTATCTTTTTTCTTTGCATCAGCCAATTCTGTTTGGTAACCGGATTTTTTTTGTTGGTAGATTTCTTCTGCATTAGTTTTCATAATGACTATTTTACCATAAATAAAAAATTAACCTCAAATTTTTTATTGAGATTCTTAATAAAATGCCAAAAGCAACCATGAAAAACATCCATGGTTGCTTTAATAATAAATGGCACTATAGTAAACCAATTATTTTCCAATAGGGAACCAAAATAGCTAACAGGAATACCAAGTTCAATACCATTTTAATGCTAAATATTTTGATAAAATCCTTTAGGTGAATCAAACCAAAGGAGAAAAATATTAACACCAACGCGTACTCATAAGGCATGATGATTTGGTCAGCACCTTGGAAAATGGTATAGAAAAATACTTTGGGATCGATGCCTAACTTTAGGGCCACTTCAGTCAATGGAGCAGTAAAGGCCGCAAAGATAGCCAAAGGCGTTAACAAGAAGTTACTTAATACGCATAGCAACCAGATTAAACCTATGGTTACGTAAATTCCATTGGAGGACAGTAATGGCATCATTGCTTCTGCTAATAATTGACCCAATCCAAGCACGTTGGCAGCAGCACCAATGCTCATACATGCGGTAACAAAGAATAGCAACGAATAATTAATTCGCTTGATATCGTTTTCGGTACCAATATTAATCCCAGGGAGAAACAGGGCGATTCCAGCAAAAGCAAAACCCCAACCAATATCGATGCCGTGCAGACCCCCGGTGACTAAGAATAACACTAACATTGAAGTAACAAAAATAGCTTTTTTCTCGCTAGTGCTTAACCTTCCTAATTTGTTATACTCCTCAGTAACATAATCTTTGCAGTTAATGGGCTTGCTAGGTTTAAATACTTTTGATACTACAAACACCATAAAGAAGCACCAAAAAATACCAGGAATATTATGGGTGAAAAATTGTATCCAAGTAATTTGTTCGGAATATACCGTCGATGCAGCGCCTGTAATGATGGCGAAGTTTGGGTTATAAAAAAAGAATAACGGCAGCAAAGCGGCAAAGGCGCCAGTAAGCATAATGCCTGCAGATTCTTTTGATTTACCTAAATTTAAGGCCATACAAATACCATAGGTAAAGGCTGCCATCGGAATTACTGCCTGGGCCGGTATCAGTATGTTTAAGATAATGCCCGCAAACATTACGCCATATAAAATTCCTTTATAGGTGCCACCGGTTTTAATGATACACCAGTAAGCTATCCTTCTTAATATGCCGGTGCTTTCTAAACAGTTAGCCAATAAAATTCCACCCAAAAACATCCAAGGAATGGTGGTTGACCAAGGACCAAAGACAGCAGTGACTGGCGCAACTTCGGTCACCACATAAAATACTGGCAGAAACAAAGCCGGGATTAACTGGGGTAACAACTCAAAGGCAAAGAGCAATATGGCACATAGTGTTCCAGCAAAAAATATTCTCATTTGTGATGTGAAGACTTCTGTTACTGGAATCAACATCACTAGTAATGGTAAACCAATGGTGAGTAACCATAAAAACATTTGCTTTCTATTGGCATTATTTGATTGGGCAATGGCGGGGGATTTAGTGGCAATTGATGTTGACATAAGCAAGCCCTCCTAACAAAAAACATTTGTATTGTTATTGTTTGCCTTTTCACAACATATTTTAAAAAAATATTCACCGCCGGCTTGTGAATTGTTTTTTATTTTATTAACAAATTATACTTTAGTATAGTAACACTATTTTGTAGCATAGGCTATGTTTTCTTTTAGACTATTGGTTGTAACTAATGGAATAATAGTAAAATAGTTGCACGATTTACAAATAACTAATTAATATATTTACTTTCACTAGTATTGTTATCGGAGGTAGCCACTGGCCACCCCCGATATTGCTGATATTAACTAAATGCGGATTACACCATCATCATCGTCGTCATCGTCATTATTTTCTTCCTCTACCGTTGTAACACAGAAACCATCCACTTTACCGTAACCCAAGGTACCTTCTACCTCAATTACATCGTCACAACCCATGGGAGCAGCCCCGGGCATTCTAAAGTTATTTACGTCCACTGGTTCAATGGCAACTTCTTCTTGCTTGCCTAATTGAGGCACCCAATCATATGGCAATCGGTACGCACGGTACACCATGTTGAGTTTGAAGTTTTTACCCCAATATGGAGAGATATATTCCCACACAATTTCATGGTCTGCAGTTACTTCAATCAGCCTACCACCGGAGCCTTCGGTAATAAAGGTATTGCCATTGGGCAATCTTTGGGCACTGCTGATAAATGGGCTGTAGAAATAATGGGAATGATATGGCTCCAAAAATCCTGCTTTGGTTGGGGTATACTTCCAAACAACCTTTAAAGTGATGGGATCAATTTCTAAAACTCTGGAATGGTCCCGACGATATGCTTTGGTACCATATGGGGTAGTCTGACTTGGTAAGCCATAGCCTGCCCAACCACCGTTGTCAAAGACTAAGATGTTTCCTTCACCAGGTAAACCCTTGGGTATCATGTGGGCATGGTGTTGACCAATGATAATACCCATTTTCTTTAGTTCAGGACTCTTGGTATAATCTGGGCCAATTTGCCACACAATTTTACCGTTTTCTTTGCTAATAATGGCAATAATGTTAGTCTCTCTGGCATCCCAAATGATGTTGTCTGGATGGAATCTTTCATCCCCTTGGTCATACCATTTGTTGGGGCCCAGGGTTGACATGGAGTTAATGTGCATCCAATCGCCCATACCACCGCCACAATCATGCATATTGGGGTCTCTGAACAGTACGTTTTTTTCTGCTTCGGAAAAGCCCAACTCGTCAAAATGCTCGTTACAGTTCCATTCCCAAACAATATTGCCTTCCCAATCCACTTCAATTATAGTGTCATCCAACAGGTTTTTATCAGAAATCTTTTTATTATCTACGTTTCTATGACAAAGGATTAAAGTGTTACCACCGTCAGTTTTGGGGTCCATACCTGGTACATAATAACCCACTGGATTACCTTCCCGTTGATAATCATGGTGTTGTCTAGCCATCCAACGCCCTTCCATACCCGGGTCTTCAATAAATTCATGTTGATCAAACTTCCAAACAATATTACCATCCCAGTCAACTTGTACCAAGTCAACGTTATCTTGGTAACCAAATCTGGAATCTCTGGCTCCACTGTGACCCATTACAAAGCCGCCGGGCAACATTTTGTTAGGGAATCCGTGCAGACCCTTCCATAGCTTTACTTCTTTACCATTCATGTTAATTAACAGCGCGCCCAATTCGTTAGCTTGAAAAATGGTGTAACCGTTAAAAGCTTTTTTGGGATTGTAAATTGTCGTACCGGTGGGGTGAATTGTTGGTAAACCCATAAAACAATCTCCTCCTTGTTAAAGTTTATTTTTTCACATTGTACTCTTAAAAAATAATTCACCGTTAATTGTGAATTATTTTATTTGATGATGAAATTATACTATACATAGCGCCATTACTTTGTAGCATAGGCTACAAGTAGCAAAAATTTATCATTATTGACGGTGACACAAAAAAACATGCATCGCTCCCTAATTCGATGCATGTTTTTCAGATATATTTATAACTTAATAAACTATATAAGAACAAGGAGGTGTTCTTAACTTAAAAAAATTATAACATAATGTCAGCCGCGTGACAACCGCTATGTTGGCATAAAGGGGCTGTTGCAAAAGTATTTTGCAACAGCCTCTCTTTATTTATGGTAATTGCATTTATATACATAATTCATTCGATTAAGCCCGGATACATCACAAAATAATGATTTAATACCCCCCAGTGCAAAACTGTATTTTAGGGGAATTAAGTTTTTAACCCGCAGGGCCACTGGGCCCTGTAGCTTGATGAAC
Source organism: Peptococcaceae bacterium 1198_IL3148 (assembly GCA_036763105.1). Lineage (NCBI taxonomy): Bacteria > Bacillati > Bacillota > Clostridia > Eubacteriales > Peptococcaceae > Peptococcaceae bacterium 1198_IL3148. The sequence continues at coordinate 51,426 of JBAIYS010000009.1, forward strand.
TTGAGCTTGTTGACTGCCTCTCCCACCGCTGTATGGCGACCGATGTGAATCAGCAAAAATATAATCGATGGCTGATAAGGCTTCTTCGGTAGACCGATGATATCAGCAAAGATATTTTCGGCCGCCGCCTGGCCCTGCTGTCTAGCCGCTTGGGCGGTGGCAATGACCGGTTTTCCAGTCTTGGGGTCTTTAACCAGTGCACTATCACCAATGACGTAAACGTTTTCATCTTCAGGACACTGCAAGTACTGATTTACCTCCACCCGGCCCCGGGCATCGGTTTTTAATCCTGTTTCGGTTGCCAGCCTGTTGGCTCTGATGCCGCCGGTCCAAATAAAGTCGGTATAGTTTATTTCCCGTCCGGATGCTAAATAAACTGTGTCTGCAGTGGCTTTTTTAATAAAGTCACCTGTCACCACCTCGACGCCAAGCTTTTTCAAGGTTCTCTCAGCATATTGGTATACCTGGGCTGACATGCCTGGCAACAGATGGGGACTACCTTCCACCAGGATGATTTGATACTGCTGGGCTTTAATAATTCCCAGATCTTGCAATTCGCCCAATTGGTCCGCCAATTCACCGGCAAACTCCACCCCCGTTAGTCCACCGCCCCCAACCACAAAGGTTTTTTTCGGCGCTAGGGGTGCCGCCACCAAATCTGCTATTACCTTATCCACCCTGGTTTTGATTTGACAAGCATTTTTTAAGCTGTTTAAGCTAATACTGTGTTCCTTTAAGCCAGGAATATTAAAGTACTCCGCTTCGCTGCCCAGCGCATTCACCAAATAGCGATAGGGTATTCTTTTATCACCGTTTACAATCACATGTCTATTTTGATAATCGATGTTATCTATATGTCCTCTAACAAATTTGATATTGTGGTCATCCAATACTATATCCATTGAAACCCGAGCTTCATTGATATCCTTGGTGCCAGCAGCAGGCTGATATAGTTGAGTCCTTAGTGTATGAAAATCATGTTTATCTATTAAAACAATTTGATATTCGTTGTGTAAGTTAAAATTTTCATTCCTAAATAACAATTCATCTAACATATGGGCGACCTTAATGCCGCCATAACCCGCACCTAATATTACAATTTGTTCTGCCACGTGCTCACCCCCTGTTAGCTAGTTGTGGCTTAACTTATGTGATAAGTATAACATACACATTGAAGATATTATATAGTTTACACTACAAAAGAACCAAAATGGTCATTCTTTTTTTCTATATCAGGTATTGAAACTCTTGACAAATTACCGAAGTTAAGCAAGCGTCTTAGCTTTTCTTATTTTATCCTATACCTTTTGATTGTAAAAATAAAGAGACCGAATGGTATTTCGGCCTCTTTAATGCTACATCAATTCATTTGCCTTTTCCAGCGCTATTCTAACCATGTTGCCGCATTGTCTGGAGGTTAGGTTTCCATAGTCACTATGTTCACCTTCAATTAGACCTTCAACACCTTGCTGATGGGCTGCATAGTGCTTCATTTTCCAATTCATCACTTTATCTCTACCCATGAAAGCAACCCCCTTTTAATTTAGATGATTTGTTGGTTTTAGTTTGTGCCACAAAAACAATTGTATGACAAGTAAGTAAAGGCAGGTTGGTATATGGTTTCCTTTTTTGATTTATAATTTCTAAAATAATTTACATTGTCCTGCTGGCATAAGCTTGTTTTAATTATGAATTCTGAATTTTGAATTATGAATGGATGGTTCGCCATTTAATTCCTAATTCATAATTGCTTTTTTATTTATTTTTCTTCCTTTGATCAATTTGTTGGCTGTCTATGCCTCGGGCGGCTGCAATCATTAGCAACAATAGCGGCACCAGGAACGTTAGTACTAGCAATAGCGGGGTAATAACATATACAGACAGTGCTCTAAAATCAAAGTTTGATCGAAACCCCAAGGCCACTACCATAACCATAATTACACCTAACGGCAACACTGTTTGCCGGTAATGCTTCAAACCGGCCCACTGTTGAATTGCCAAGCAACCGGCATAGTAAAAAATTGCTCCCAAAATCCAGTAACCAAACCACCACACCCCCAACAATAGCGGGTCTAACCGTTCTAAAAAATCCCCTATTTCGATCATCCGAATCATTGCAAAGGTGGGAAATAAGAAATTTTGGGTTTGTCTTTCGCCATAGATCATAATCACTGAGTAGCTGGCTGCCAAAGCCAAGGTAATGGCAGCCATAGCCATTATCTGGGTTTTAAATAGCCTTCGGGAAGATGTTGATTTTAGATAGGGGTAAACCATTAAACTTAAAGACAAATAACCCATTCTGGCCATCATCAATACCGTCCCCAGTAACAGTGGTACTAAGCCATGGTTCAAAAAGGGTTGTAGCAATTGCAACTGGTAATTGGGGATATTTAACAGCACAAACAGCACCATCAGTAACAGGGCCGGCAAAGTAATAATTTGCGTAATTCTCACCATACTTTCTAAGCCCAGCCACACTAAATATACCTTTGGTATAAAATGCAACAGCGCGATCACTATGACGGGTATTTGTGGTGAAAAGCTGGTGAGCATTAAAAAGTTTACTTCCATGGAAACTAAAATTGGTATTGCAATAAAAAATAGGATATAAAGGATACCAATTATTTTACCCAAAAACTTGCCCAACAATGCCGGCGCATATTGAATAATGCTGTGCCGGGGAAAGCGCTGGGCCAGTTTGGTATAAATCGACACCAATAACAACATATAAACCATTGATAATAATAAAGAAAAATAGATATCCCTGCCAGCAAAGTCAAAAATGGCACTGATAATAGAAGCATTGCCGGCGGTCAAAATACAAATGATAATAATAGTAGCAAGTTGCTGTAACGTTATTTCAGGGCGCCCCAATGCATTCACCCTCACTCATCAAATTTTTTGCCCGCCTTGAGCCCGTTGGATATCACCCGACAGTCAGCATGGATTCTAATCTCCATTTTGGAAAAAAGTTGGTCCCAGTGGGCCTCCATGTTTTTAAATTCCCGGGGCATTTTGCGATGAAACAGATTGCCAAAGCCAAAAATATCTGCCTGCATTGATTGGGCTGTGGCAAAAACATTTTCTATGTGACTTACAATGGCCTGGCTCGCGTGTTCTTCAATGGCAGTTACCATTTCTTTGGTCAGCTGACGGCGCAAAATGTTTTCATTGGCCAAAATTACTTTTTCACTTACCTCCACCTCCACCACCGGGCGGCCATTTTCCAATAGCGGCTTTAATTTGGAGTTGGCTGACAGCACCTCTAAAGCAATTTGATTGCCCGGAGTTGTGGGGTCAGCGACTACCGCTAATCCTCCCTGCAGTTTACCGATTGTTAACAGATAACCGCGCATCTGGTCGGTATTAATATATCCCACCAGCTTATCCCCTTTAAAAACCCCGGCGCCATCCAACTCAAAGTGTTTTTCTTTGCCCTGTGCCGCTGAAATTGCCTTAAGAGTAGGTATCAAGTAAGCCCCACTGGGAGCATTGATAAACAAACTCAGATCCTTAAGGTTAACTTCCATGGATTGACCGTGCTTATCTACATTTTTAAAAACATTGGTTATGGCCATGGCTGGCAGTTGTTCTTCCACCTCAGTCTGCAGTAAATCACTGGCTTGACCACGGCAGGTAACAATTAAAGTGCTATAAAGTAATTCCACATCCCGGGACACAAAGTCCAACAAGCTGCTGATGCCGGCCTTGGCCGCCTCTTCACCAATGACATATATTTGGTTGTGAGAAAAAAACAACTGTCTGGTGCTTTGCTTGGCCATGTTCCGCACCGTTTCAAACACTGTGCGGCCCGCTGCGGAATAGCTGATGATGGGACTTTCTTGACCACCACCATTGCCACTGCTACTGGTCTGTAGCACCGATGTACGCACCACTTGGAGCGTAGTTAAATAATCCTCTCCCGCTCTATCTATACCCACCCCTAATACCAAAAATAAATCCTCAATATCATTGTTGCCCCAGCAGCCGGTTAACAGAGTTAAAATCAGTATAACTGCCGTTAGTTTAATCAAATGTTTTTTTCGCAAAGGCATTAACCTCCATCTAACTACGCTGTCTTTTCTTCTGTCTAATTGGTGCCATGCGACCAATGCTACGGGGCCTTAACAATTGTGCCCAGTGGGGTGCCCGCACCAAATTATCCCGACCGTGCTGGCCAAAAAAATTGGCACCGGTGAGGTAAGGTATCCCAAAGGATTTTAAGGACGCCATATGGGCTAAAATAAAAGCCAAACCAGAAAACAACCCCGGAAACCCAAATAGTCCAGCTAAAATAATGATGGGAAACCGCAACAACCTTAAAGTAATACTCAAGTTATAAGCCGGAATAGCAAAGGAAGCGATGCCGGTGGTGGCCACGATAATAATCATAATTGGTGATACCAAGCCCGCTTGTACCGCCGCCTCACCAATAATCAACGCCCCCACTATGGACACCGCCTGCCCCACTGCCCGGGGCAAACGGATACCGGCCTCCCGAAACAGTTCAAAGGTGATCTCCATTAACAACGCTTCCATAATGGCCGGTAAAGGTACCCCTTCCCGGCCGGAGGAGATGGATAGCGCCAATAGAGTGGGAATCATCCCCTGGTGGTAAGTAACCATTGCCACATAGGTGGCCGGCAATGTCAGCGAGATTAACATTGCGGCCAAGCGCAACCACCGGATTACCGTGCCCGTAAAAATATTTTTCATAATAATCCTCTGAGGCTTGGAAAAATTGCATAAATAGCGTTGGCACCAGCAGCACAAAGGGAGTACCATCTATGATAATGGCCACCCTGCCCTCCACCAAACCGGCGGGCAACTTTATCCGGGCGCTCGGTATGCTCAATCTGCGGGAAAGGTGAATAGGGGTGATCCTCAATATACTCTTCAATGTAGCCGCTTTCTAAAATGCTATCGGTATCAATCCCTTTAATGCGCCGCCGCACCTCATCTACAACCTCGGGGTCCGCCACCCCTTCAATATAGACTAAGGCAATATCTGTACTGGTTAAACGACCAACGGACAACGCCTCAAACCGCAGATAGGGGGTACGAATTCGCCGCCGCAGTTGGGTGACGTTGTTTAACAGCATTTCAGTAAAGGCTTCCTTTGGTCCCCGCACCACCTCTTCGGCGTTAGGTTCCCCAATGGATCGGCCCTTAAAGCCCTTGGTACCACAAATGATGGCCGTATCAAAGCCATCAATTAAGATGGCAGTGTCCCCAAAGATTACCCCCTCCACCAGTTGGTCAAAGTCCCGAGCCACATAGACTTCACCAATGGTGAGGGCGGTATGCCACATCACATCAAAGGCATCCTTTTCCGGTATCGGTGGTGCCTGTAACATAATGGATTTTAATAAATTCTCATTAATCTCATGGGCATCCGCCATATTATCTAGATATAGAATGATGGCGTTAGGGCCATGATGGGCTAGCGTAACATCTCTGAAATTTACATCCAAACTGCTGCCTAAAATGTGTTGTAACATTTCCTTATTGAACTTTAAATCCCGCTTGAGATGCTGGGGACGAAAATTATTGCCAGTGATACCCTTTGCCGCTATCCCATTGGATAATTTATGCCGCCCTTTTGTCCACTTTTTCCACCACATGACAATGCCACCCCCATTAATAAACAAGTCCGCCTTTATTTTGCACCACAACCAAGTTAAATATTTACATTAATGCTTAATTAAGCCATTAAAGCATTTGTCTGTAATGCATAACGGCAATTTTTACGAGCATATTAAAGTTAAATTTAATTGAAGGGTGGTGAAAAAATGAGTAGAACCACAATGGCCCTGATTGTAAAATTTATTATGACCTTCTTGGCCGCTTGGATAATTTTTGGCGTAATGTTGGACAACCCACTATCCCATGTACTTTTATTAAGTGCTTTAGGCACAGCCATAAACTATCTGCTGGGCGACTTGATGGTGTTACCTAAATTTGGCAACGCTGTAGCTTCGGTGGGTGACGGTGTGATGGCAGCGCTTACTGCCTATATTTTAGACATGCTGATCCCGGTTTTTGAAACTACCTTTACCGCACTAATATTATTTACCTTGGCTGTGGCGGCCTTTGAATATTTCTTCCATCAATACTTACTAAAAGATGAAAAGGTGGCTCCCAATAAGGACTAAAGAAAATTTAGGCCCAGTGAATTAATTCACTGGGTCATTTATGTTTTTAAATTTGGTCATACTATCGTTAATAAATAATTGGGGGTTATGTAATGGGAAATAAATTAGTGGAAGGGTTATCAGTCTCAGCAACCTCGGCTCAGCAAGTTAAGCCGGACATATTTGTGTTAGACTTTACCATTGTTACCGCCTGTCTGCTGGGTCATCCCCAGGATAAAAACTGGGTGTTGGTGGATACCGGGCTAGAAAACTCGGCAGATTTTATTTTGCAATCTGTGGACCAGCGCTTCGGTCAGGGCAGCCGGCCCCAGGCTATAATTCTCACCCACGGCCATTTCGACCATGTGGGCTCGGTAATTACGTTGGCTAACCACTGGGATGTGCCGGTTTATGCTCATCCATTAGAATTACCTTATATTACTGGTAAAAAAGATTACCCCATGCCGGACCCCACCGTGGGTGGTGGCATGGTGGCACAAATGTCGCCCACCTTCCCTCACACCAGTATTAACTTAGGACACCGGGCAGTGGCCTTACCGGATGACGGCAGTGTACCCGGCATTGCTGGTTGGCGTTGGCTACATACCCCTGGTCATACCCCGGGACATATCTGCCTGTTCCGACATCAAGATCGAGTACTGTTGGCGGCAGATGCCTTCACCACCGTCAAGCAAGAATCCTTACTATCAGTGGTCACCCAAAGCGAACAGATTAGCGGTCCACCGGCTTACCTAACCACCGATTGGCAAGCCGCCGAAGCTTCGGTAAATAAATTGCGAGATCTCGGGCCGTCTTTGGTCATCCCCAGCCACGGGCAACCAATGCAAGGGCAGGAATTGACTCAACATTTATCAATGCTGACCCAACATTTTGCCGAAATGGCAATGCCCGAGCAAGGGCGCTTTGTGGAAGAGTAGTGAGACACTGGAGATGATCAACCCCGTATGGTAATATAGTACCGAGGTGAAACAGATATGGCAGTAGCAAATAAAGTAATTATCGTTGGCGGAGGAGCCGCCGGCATGTTGGCGGCCATTGTAGCCAAAAGACAGGGTGCTGAAGTTACCATACTGGAACGAAACCCGCGCATTGGCAAAAAAATATTGGCCACTGGAAACGGTCGTTGTAATTTCACCAACATCAACACCGATATCACTTATTACCACGGCAACAACCCCAAATTTGCCTATAACGCATTGTCAAGTTTTAGTTATCAAGATACCATTGACTTTTTTGCCGGGCTGGGCATTGCCCACAAAGTGGAGGAGCTGGGTAAAGTTTTTCCCATGTCCAATCAGGCTTCCAGTTTTTTAGATGTAATGCTGTACGAACTAAATGAACTTGGTGTAAACATTACCTGCAATGCCTTGGTCAAAAAAATTACTAAGGCGAAGGGCAAATTTATTATTGAATTGGAGGATAATTCCACCGTTCGAGGGGATAAGGTGATCATTGCCACCGGCGGTAAGGCAGCACCTGCCACCGGTTCAGATGGCAATGGATATGAATTGGCCAGCCAACTGGGACACACCATTACCGACATTTTTCCTGGACTGGTGCAGTTAAAGTTGGAAGGGAATTTTTTTAAACAAATTGATGGGGTCAAATTTGTCGGCACCGCTGAAATTTTATCTGACAACAAGGCGCTGGCCAAAGACCGGGGAGACATTCTGTTCGGCAATTATGGCGTCTCCGGTCCACCGATTTTTCAAATCAGCAGAAAAGCAGCGGAACTTTTGCGTCAGAATAAAGATGCCACGCTAAAAATCAGCATCATCGACGTCATGTCTAAGGAGGAACTGAGCCAACTGCTGGCCACCCGGTTTAAAAACAATCCCAAAAAGGCGCTGGATTTCAGCCTGGTGGGCCTAATTAACAAAAGATTGATCCCGGTGTTGCTGAAGGAAGCAGGGTTTACCGATCTTAAGATTCCGGTGGGCAACCTTTCTCATAAGCAGCAACAAAGGATTGTGAACATCCTAACCGATTGGCGCTTTAAAGTGCGGGGCACCAAGAGTTGGCCCAGCGCCCAAGTAACCGCCGGTGGAGTTTCCACCAAAGAAATCAACCCCGCCACCATGGAATCAAAACTGGTGCCCGGCCTATATTTTGCCGGCGAAATCATCGATATTGACGGGCAATGCGGCGGCTTTAATCTGCAATGGGCCTGGTCATCGGGATTCGTAGCCGGACAAAATGCCGCCCATTAAAAGAAGACAGGGGGACAGGTCCCTTGTCTTCTTTTGTTTCTACAAATAAGACAGGGGACCTGTCCCCCTGTCTTGCCTGGTCTATTTTGTTTCTATAGGTACTTCCATTTGCAGGCTTTGTGTTCTAGGTAATCTAAAAACATGTAGATGATGAAACCCATTAGTCCCATGGCAATGACCCCGGCAAACATTTCTAGAAAATCATAGCGGGACCAAGCGTCCAACAAATAGTAACCCAGTCCTTCTTGGCTGGCGATGGTTTCGGCCACAAACAAAATGGCGATGGCGGTACCGGAGGCCACTCTCAGCGAAGTAAGCATCTCCGGCAGCACTGCCGGCCAGATCACATGCTTGTATATATCCCATTTACTGGCCCCCAGAGATTTGATGGAATTAATCATCGCCATATTAATGCCCCGGGCGGCATCTCTGATGGGAACCAATATTTGAAAGAATACCACCAGTGTAATGAGGGTAATTTTTGAGAGATCGCCAATGCCCAATAGCGCCATCAATACTGGTAAAAATGCCACCTTAGGCACTGGATAAACCAGGTAGATCACCGGTGCCAGATAACGGTCCAATGCAGTTTCACGTCCCAACAGCATGCCAATGGGTAGCGCCAACAGCAGTGATAAAACCAGGCTCACCACCACCCGATAGCTGCTAATTAAAAAATGTTGCCACAAATCGCTAGACATCGCTTGAAAGAACGCTGCCAAGGAAGGAGCCGGGCCGGGCAAAGCGGTGTTACTCAACAACCGGGCTAAGAGATCCCATGCCAGCAGTAACCCGGCCACCGAAAGGGTGATGGTTAAAAATTTATTGTTACGCTGCTCCATGATTCACTCTCCTATGGCCTTATGGAATTAACTTTTCCCGCAGGGTTGAGGTTAGTTGGTGGAACTGGGTAGTTTTGCGGTAGCCCGGTTTCCCCACCTGGGGGTTATCCACAATGTCTAACACCTGCCCCGGTTGACCGGTGAGCACAATGATTTTCTGGCCCAAAAACACTGCCTCTTCAATGCTGTGGGTGACTAATATAATGGTAATACCTCTGCTTTGCCAAATATCCAACATCTGTCGCTGCATTTTTTCCCGGGTAATGGCATCCAGTGCTGAGAAGGGCTCGTCCATTAATAAAAGATTGGGTTCCAACGCCAATGACCGGGCAATGCCCACCCGCTGCCGTTGACCACCGCTAAGCTGGGAGGGGTAACGATGCCGCATCTCCCATAGACCCATTTCACTGAGCACCTGTTCAACTTTGTCAGCCCGCTCCTCACCGCTGACACCCCTAATCTCCAGCCCCAGTTGCACATTGTCAAACACCGTCTTCCAAGGCAACAGGCCATAATCTTGCAAAATCAAGGTGGGGTCTCCGTGCACCGCCACCGTGCCTTGATAGTCATCATGTAAGCCCGCCAGCACATAAAGTAACGTTGACTTACCACACCCCGAAGGACCCAACAAAGCACAGGTGCTGGCAGCAGGAATGGCAAAGGAGACTTCCTTTAGAGCCGGTATTTCTTTTTTCTGTTGCCAGTAACTGACCGAAAGCCCAGTTACCTCCACCATTAAATTCTCCGCCACTGGGTATCCTCCTTGATCATAGGTATAATAAACGCAGGTGGCCGCATTATTCGTTATCGTTCCTCTAAAAGTCAAATAAGACAGGGAGTGTTCCCCTGTCTTATAATACCATGTTTCACCCATCAATCATACTTTAAACTTACCCACTAATCCATTCGCAGACACTACCTCAATATTTCGGTATCTATAAACTCTTGGTAACTAAAGGGTTGATCCAGCAAGTTTTTACTTACCATCCAATCCAGCACCTGCTGCACATCGGATTCGGCCGGAGATTGGGGTTTTGAAAAGGAGGTTACCTTAAAGGTGTCTTTAATCTCTTTGGGGATATTGGCCTTCTCTGCCACCAAATCTTGATAGCGCTCTGGGTTGTTGGTTAGAGCTTGTCCGGCATCTCCGTAGGCCTCAACCACACCCTTGGCCCCCTGGCCATTATCATTCAGCACCTGTTGCCGGAAAACCAACACCGACTGACTGATGCTTCTGGCGGTGTCGTCAGCCACCAGCGTTGCCCCTTGCTGTTCAGCTAAAAAGGCCATGGGGTCTGGCAATACCGCTGCCGCCACTTGGTTGTTTTGCAAGATTTGCATGCGCACCGGAATTTTGGGCACCGATAACTTTTTAACATCGGTGGGGGCTAAACCAGCATCCATTAATATTTGGTCTAACACAAACTCAATGACGCTATTTTGTGAAATGGCCACTTCTTTGCCCTTTAGATCTGCCACTGACTTAATACCAGATTCCGGTGCAGCTAATATAGCAAAGCGTCCTTCCTCTGGGGTGGCTCCCAAAGCCACAGTGGCTACCTTTAAGTCGGTACCACCCTTTTTTAACATCCCAGCCACTATCATATCGGTAATCATACCGTCAATCTGCCCCGCTTGTAGGGCAGCGGAAATTTCTTGGGGTGAGGGAAAGGGTATAAGCTCCACCGTTAACCCTTGATCCTTAAACATACCCTCTGCTTCAGCAATATAAAAAGGTAAGCTATCCACAACTGGCAGTACACCAATCTTTAACGGTTGCAGTTGCTGTTGATCAGTAACGTTGTCCTTAGCTGTATCACCACAACCAACCAGAGTTAGTGCTATGACCGCCGTTAAAAATAATACCAATAATAAGGGACTACGTCTTTGCATCATCAATCCACCCTTCCTAAAAAACTAAATCTATTATACAGTGATTTAAGCAAAAAGTGAACGTGAATTAAACAAGGCGTTGCGGTGGCCGTTACCATTAGCATTTGGCTGCCTTACTGACATACATATTGCTGTCTGCTTTATTAATAGCTTCCTCTAACTGACTGCAATCATTGGCAGTGGCAAAACCTAAAGACATCGAGATCGGCAATTTGTTTTCCAATTGGTTACAATTTGCGATGGCATTTTCAATCCTTTGCACTATTTGGCTAGCCAATAGATTGCTGGTGTTGGGCAACAGTACAATAAATTCATCTCCGCCATATCTGGCCAAAATATCGTCTTTACGCAGACTGGTTTTTAGTAGCTGTGCTACCTCCTTTAAAACAACATCCCCCTTCAGGTGTCCGTAGGAATCGTTTATATTTTTAAAGTGGTCTAAATCACACATAATGATGGTAATGGGAAAAACATCATTGTTCCCTTTATAATTGGCAAGCAATTCTTCTAAATAAGTGCGGTTATATAATCGGGTCAAACTGTCATGGGTGGCTAAATATTTTAGTTCAGATTCCAGGCGCATGCGGTCGGTGATATCTATCAGCGTACCAACAATGGCAGATTCATCATTATACAGTGTTTTGGCCCCCATACATTCACAAACAACCATGTCCCCATCTTTTTTTCGGGCGCTGAAAACCAGTTGATTGTTATCAGCGGATCGGGCGTTAATGACGTTCTCTTGCCATTGGGAAATCCGTGCTTTATCATCAGCGCTGGCTAAGCTGTCAAATTTAAAGTTACCAAGTAATTCATCCGGTTGGTAACCAAAAATCTCGGCAAATTTGGGATTGGCATAGCGTAAAACCTTATTTTGAATTAAAAACACTCCCGCCAGCGCACTTTCCGTTAACAGCCGGTATCTCTCTTCGGATTGTACCAGTTCACTTTCTAACCGATTCTTTTCTTTACGTTCATATGCCAATAGCTTTTTATAATTAAGACAAGCAGACACCGCATTATGTATTTTAGTCTTCAATGTTCTGATAATATCTGCTATACCTTCTTCGGTCACCTTTGTTCGACCATAAATTAGGTGAATTACTAACGAATTATTAATTAAAATCAGTAATACTTCCTTTTCTCTGCCGGTCTGGGGATAGCAGCAAGATGAAAAAGAATAGTCGTCTTGATTAATTACCATTACTCCTTTATTTATTAAATCCGGTAAAAACAACTTGATAGCGGCCGCTGTTTGTTCCTGATCTATATCCCGAACGCCATAGCCCGCACCGGCTCCGAAACTAACCATATCCTGTTGGGTGGTCCAAACTATCCCCCGCAAGGCAGAGGTTTTACGGGCTAAGGTGTCGATGAATTCTTGCAGCATTTCTTCCAGGTGCAAACTCTGACCGATTGACAATGCTAACTCATAGGATAAAGAGAGTTTATTTGTCAGTTGCAAAATGTAATTGTCAATCATCTTTAGCCAACTCCAATTACCGTGGTTTTATTGTAAAACTCCAGGTATCGGTCCCCAATAGCAGCAATTTCCCCTAGACTAAAGAAACCAATAACCGGCAAATCACCCTGGTTAGCATCATTAATCATCGCCAGTTCATCCAAAATCTTATCTTCTAGAAATAGTGCTCTGGAAATGCAGTCTATAACTATCATTCCTTTGATGGCTTTGCTGCCGTAATCTGTATAATAGTCAACGTAGGCATCTGTTGCCGCTCGGCCAGCGGAGACAATCAATTGCTGAGCCTCCCCTTGTAAAATTGTCAGCACAGAATTCTGGGGTATTTCGCCAACTAACCTTAATGCTTGTTGGCCGTGAAGGCTGATGATGTCCCTAACCACCAAGGAGTTATCAGTTTTTACCATACCCAAGGGATACTTCTTAGCAATGCTAAGGAAATTCTCCGGTGTAATATTTTCTTTTGTTTTTTTCTTTAGCACTTGTTGATAGGTAATCAGTGCCGGTTGCCAATTAATTTCATTGATATAGCATGCATCACTGGCATTAACCACTAAAGGCCCATGCAAAACATTCCAACCGTGCTGCACTCCAATACCCACCGGTGAGCTGATGCCAATCAAAATACCGCCACCGGACCAGCAGTCATTTGGGGTAAATAGTACCGGCCCACCCTTAAAGCTAGCTGCTCCACCGCCAATAAATTTTATATTTTGGGTACTGCAAGCAAACAACTTTTCTAAAAAACCACCCACCCCCGGCGCCAAACCATCCACTAAAACCAAGCAGGTCTGGGGGGTGTGTTGATCGGCAGTATTAAATATGCATCCGTCAAAGGAACTTAAATTTTCTACCGTTTTAATCTCCATTGGTTGGTTAAAGCTAATCCCCAACACCCCGCTTTTCACCATGGCATTTTGATAAATTAACCCCGGAAATATCGCACCGCAAATGGGAATGGCATGCTTTTTTAGTATCGGTTGTATATGATGATAGTTAAAGAAGGACGTTTCTTCGCCAACTAATAAAATAATTCCCCGTGTATCATCGGTAATAAGGCTATCTAAAAACTCATCCCAACCACAAAAGTTATTCCCATCATAAAAGCTGCAGTTATCAAACATATAAATTCACCTAATCCATCAGCTGAAATATTTGCAAAAACCTATATTTTACATTATACAAGATTTTTATACTTTATCCTGCAAATAATGTTACTAAATTAAACATTGATTAAGTACTTATCCACAATTATGTTAACATTATTAACAACTTTTCACCGCCGTAAAGTGCGCAGTTACAGGGTTTCTGTTTTATTTATGCACAGGTTGTTGATAACATGACAAAGGCACCCTGTGCAAAAAGGGTGCCGCTGTGTAAAAATATTTTGTTTTTTGCAGTTACTTGGTTAGGCCCAATACCCGAGCGGCGTTGTTATACATCACATTTTGCCGTACATCGTCGGTAAAAGGCAGTTCGGCATAGGTTTTGAGGGCCTCTTTAAAATCCACAAAGGGATGGGCACTGGCATATAACAACTTGTCAGGAATAACTGTATTGGCCGCTTGTACATAGGCCTCGGCTTGGGGAAACCGTTCATATTCCGAGATATCTAAGTACACATGCTGATTCCTTTGGGCCACAAAAATAGCCTCATTTACCCAAGGGTAACCGCCGTGACTAATAACAATTTTTAGCTCCGGAAAGTCCCGGGCCACGAAGTCAATATACCTGGGTGCCACATGGTCAATCACCGCATTGGGCACCAAGGTTGCTGGACCGGTGGTAATGACAATGGGAATATTTAGTTCACAGCATTTAGCATAAATGGGATAGTACTTGGCATCATTGGCATAAATTTGTGCCAAATAGGGGTCAATGGCGGCCCCTTTGATGCCATGATCAGCCACCGCCCGCTTTAGTTCCTCAATGGCAGCCATTCCTTTGTGGGGGTCTAAGCCCACAAAACCCACAAATTTATCTGGATATTTGCTGGAGAATTCAATGACACTGGCGTTGTTTGATGGCGAGCGGTAGGTGGTTTCGCTATCTCTACCGGTTATCACCGCCAGCTCAACACCATGTTTATTCATATCGGCCACAATTTCATCCAGCCTTTGAGCCTTCATTTTAGAAAAATCTATGGCTGCACAAAGGCCTTTAAACATGTTGCTGGTTGCTATTCCGTGCATAGTTTCATCGGTGTTCGGTCTAAATCTAAAGTCAATGATTTTCATTTTGATGCCCCCTATTTTTGATTACTAAGGCTTAATATAAACGAAACCCTCAGTTTGTCTAATCACAATTTCAGTAATGCCAGCAGGTATTGGCTGTACAAAGGACGGCAGGTCTGCCTCTGCTAATTTATTCGCTTTCAGGGCGTTTCTGCAGGCAGTAAACTTTACCCCGGCGGCTGACAAGCTCGCCATTCTGTCCAGCAACTCCTTTTTATCGGCATTAAAATAGGTTACCACTGCCGCAGCATTGGCCACCACTTCTATCTCTATTGTTTCTTTATCCACATCGTTGAGGTAATTTTCAATATTGGTTACCGCTTTGGGCCAAACCTCTTGGTCCGATACATGGAATAACACTTTAATGGTTTGCAATGGTGTCCCTCCTAGTTGGTTTACTTAAAATATCGCTTAACTAATTCATTAAAGGTGGCCATCTGTTGATCTGTCACTGACTTTGTTTCCATTAGATATTCCCGACCGATATAACCATACTTAGCTTCCCCTAAGCGATGGTACTTTAATAATTCGTACTTAACATTGGGGATTCCTTTAATAAAGTTAATGATGGCCAGTATATCTTCCTCGCTGTCATTAAACCCAGGGATCACTGGGGTCCGCACCGTAACGGCAATATTGGGGAAACAATTGGTCAGTTTTTTAAAGTTGGCCAATACCTTCTCATTGCTCACACCGGTAAACTCTTGATGTTTAACGGGATCGATACACTTGATATCCATGTAGATATTATCCAGGTAATTGCAAACCTTCTCCATGCTTTCCCAGTCGGCATGACCGCAGGTTTCAATGTTAGTGTTAATCCTTCTCCGCTTAGCTTCTTTTAGGAGGGCCGCTGCAAAGTCTGCTTGCATCAGAGGTTCGCCACCACTTAAAGTAATGCCACCACCTGACCGGGAATAAAAAATATTATCCTTTTCTACAATATCCATCACTTCGTTAACACTACGTAAAACACCAAATACATCCAGTGCTTTGGCCGGGCAAACATCGGCACATTTTAAACAGTTGTTACATAAATTTCTATCTACTTTAATTCTATTAATATCATCTGCACTGGCTTCTATAGTAATGGCGCCGTTGGCACAAACCTCTACACACCACATACATTCATTGATGCCAATACATTTGTTGCTGTTATAAGCCAACTCGGGCTGACGACTTTGGGATTCCGGGTTGCTGCACCATTTGCATCTCAAAGGACAGCCCTTTAAGAATACAATCGTTCTGATGCCTGGGCCGTCGTGAACCGAATAGTTTTGGATATTAAATACATACCCTTGTTTCTTCTTGTCAAAAATTTTCACTTCCCCCATATCAATTGCCTCCTAAAAGATAAGTGACTGTAGGTTCTGCGGTGAAGCAGAACCCACAGGCGGTTTGCCATTAGATAGCGCTATGCTCAGTTCTCGCAATAATATCATTTTGCAGATCTGGTGATAGATCGGTGAAATAAGCACTGTAACCGGCAACCCGGACAATTAAGTTGCGGTACTTATCTGGATCTTTTTGGGCCGCCAGCAAGGTCTCTTTGTTAATTACGTTGAACTGCAAGTGCCATAGTTTCAGGTCAATCCACGTTTTCATAAAGGAAACTAATTTTTCGGTACCTTCTTCCCCAGCCACACAGGAAGGGCTTAACTTAATATTTAATAATCTAGCCGCCCGGTTTCTGTAATCATAGTTTTTAGAGTTGAAGTTAGATAACAGTACCGCAGTGGGGCCATTTAAGTCAGCGCCTTGGGATGCTGAGGAACCATCAGAAAGTGGTGTCCAAGCCTTTCTACCATTGGGGGTGGCGCTCACAACTTTACCAAAGGGTACGTTGGAGGTAAAGGGCACCAATCTAAAGTCAAGGTGTACCCCCAATTCCTGTGAATACTTCTTAGTAAATTTAACAGATTCACGGTCAATGGCCTTGGCAATGGTATCTGTGTAAGGGTCATTGTTGCCGTATTTAGGGGCGTTAATCAGCATTTGCCTAATGGCCTCTTTGCCTTCAAAGTTACAACTGATGGCATCAATTAGTTCAGCCATGGTGAGCTTTTTATCTTCAAACACTAATTTTTTAATGGCTGCCAGTGAATCCACCACGGTGGCGTAACCAATACACTCAAAGTAACCTAAGTCAATACCGCCATCAATATGTGGGGTATGCAGATCCACCATGTTTTCCATGCATAAATCATGCAGTGATGAACTCATCGGTACCGCAAAGTGTTTGGCCCGTAAATTGTTGATGATGTATTGTTGAATAAAGGCATGCTTCAAGAAGTTGGTCTGTTGGGCCAAGTAAGCATTCCAAAATTCTTCCCAAGTGGTAAATTCTCTGGGGTCACCGGTTTGCAGTCCAATTACTTCATCGCCATATATTTTCATGGTACCATTGTACAGCGCCATTTCCACTGCGGCGGCATAGTTAATGTAAGCACCACCACTGGTGAAGGTATCGCGGTTAGGCATTCTGCATTCAGCACAACCGGAAACCGCGTAGTCATTGGCCTCTTCAAAGCTGGCTCCCTTGGCCAATAACAATGGTATTACCTCTTCATCATTGATTAGTTTGGGAAAGCCGGAACCTTCCTTAATGGTTTCTGCCACTTCGTACAGATATCTTTCCGGTGCCCGGGCATGCATTCTGGCGGCCAAATCAGGATAGTTCAGCGGGAATTCTTGTTTAGATTTTAGGAACAGATAAGTCAATTCGTTAGTTGCATCCCTTCCATCGGGGGTTTGGCCACCGATGGTCACTGCCTCCCAGTGGGCGTAACCCTCATTAATGGCACCACCGGCAGGAGATACATACAGGTCAATGAATTGCGCCATGGCTACCCACATGCATTCCAGCAGTTCTGTGGCCTTTTCTTCGGTAATGCGGCCTTCTTCCAGGTCCTTTTTAAAGTAAGGGTAGAGATATTGGTCCATTCTACCGTTGGAAACCACAGTACCGGTTTTTTGTTCAATTCTGGAGAACATTTGGGTAAACCATTGGGACTGCATGGCTTCGTGGAAATTGCGGGCTGGGTTTTCTGGCACCCAAGTGCAAATTTCCGCAATCTGCTCCAGTTCGGCCTTTCTTTGGCCATCAGTTTCTTTGGCAGCCAACTCCCGGGCCAGTTGGGCGTGTCTATTGGCCCAAAGAACAATGGCATCACAAACGGTGATGATGGCTTCTAAGAAAGTACGTTTCTCTACGTTATCGACAGGGCTTAGAGGGTCTAAAACAGCTAATTTAGCCATGGCTTCTTCTTTGATGCCTTTAAAACCTCTCTTTAACACCTTTTCATAATCATGTACCCACTGAATAGAGGACCGGAAAGAAGCAGTTTCGTTAACAATATATCTCGATTTTAACGGGTCGGCTGGGTCATAGGTCAGTTTTAAGGTTTCCTCTGGCAACGATTGGGCTAAATCTTCGTGGAATGTTTTGCCCTTCCAATAAGGAGCAATTTCTTTCACCACCACATCGGCGTCAGCTTGGCTGATGTTAAAGGGTGACTCCACCCGTTGGGGTAGCATTTCTAAGGCTACATCCAGAAAATCGCCATCCAGTTCGGGATAAAGAATGCCGTACCTACCTGGGCAGCCAGATCTACCAACCAACAATTGATGGTCGTCAATATATACAGTGATATTGGCTGCGATGTGCTTTAATGCCTTGGCCCATCTGAGGATTAATGGTTGGCCTTCGGTTTGCTTAAAGGATTCAGTAAAGTATTTGGCCCGTTCAATATCAATTACCGGGCGCAGATTTTGAAAGCTGTGTAGAATGTTATAAACCCTTTCTCTACCGGCAAAATCTTGTTTACCCTGGAGTTCTTCTTGAATTCTTTGTTCTTGAGGTGATAATACTCTGCAACATTCAGTCATGTTATTCTCCTCCTTGATTTATATTGTTGTTAGTTTTTAATAATCAACTACTTGGCAAGGGTTGTTAAATATAATGAAATTTCCGGTATATAGGTGACCAGAAGTAAAACCACCAACATTGCACCTAAAAATGGCAACGCCGTTTTGGCCAAATTGACTATTTTTAAATTTGCCACACCACTGGCCACAAACAGGTTGACACCAACTGGTGGCGTGATAAAACCAATGGCTAAGTTCACCACCATCATCACACCAAAGTGCACTGGATCTACCCCCACTTGGGTCACCACCGGTAACAGAATGGGGGTCAAAATTACAATGGCCGCCAACGCTTCCATAAATGTACCCACAATCAGCAACATAATATTGATCATCATTAGAATGGCAATCTTGCTTTCTGTTACCCCCAGCAGGAAGGCTGCAATTTTGTTGGGCACTTGCTCAATGGTCATAATGTTACCGAAAATGGTGGCCATGGCCATTAACACAATTACCACCGCCGAGGTGCTACAGGCTTCCACAAAGCAGGGAACAATATTTTTCAGGTTAATTTCTTTGTAAACAAAGACACCTACAATTAAGCCATAGAAGGCAGAAACCGCCGCCGCTTCCGTTGGAGTCATGTAACCGCCGTAAATGCCGCCCAGAATGATTACCGGCACCATTAAAGCCCATTTAGCATCCCAAAAGGCTTTACCAAAGGTTTTTAGACTTCTTTGCCGCGCTTCCCCTTTCCAGCCCTTCTTCCGAGCGATGACATAACTGACCAACATCAGCACTAAACCCACTAACACACCGGGTATAATACCAGCCATAAACAAATCGCCAACAGAAACCTGGGCCGACACCCCATAAACCACAAAGGGGTTACTGGGCGGAATCATTACCCCGATGGCACCGCCCGCAGCCACCAATGCCGCTGCGAAATATTTATCGTAACCACGTTTAACCATCGCCGGGATGGTGATGGCGCCAATGGCCGCCACCGTTGCTGGACCAGAGCCACTGATCATGCCAAAGAACATACAGGTCGCTACGGTGGCCAACGCCATGCCGCCGTATAGCGAACCCAACATTTCATCCGCTAAGTTTAGCAGCCTTTCCGATAATCCGCCAACACCCATGAACACACCGGCAGCAATAAAGAACGGGATGGCCATAATGGGGAAACTATCGATGGAGGTAAAGGAAAGTTGAGCCACATATTCAATGGGCAGTGTGCCGGCACCAATGATGGTGGCGAGCGCTGATAGTCCCAGAGAAATGGCCACCGGTACCCCAATCACCAGAAAAAGTACTAAGTAACCAAAAAGCCAGGCTAAGGCAGGTAATTCCAGTCCGATAAAGAGCGGTGCACCGATGACTGCACAAATGGCTAGCCCTATACCGGTATCCTTTGGCCCAATTGCTTTAGCTTGAATGACAAAATCTTGAATAATCCGAATGGCCATCAAGCCAAAGCCAACTGGCAAGATTAAATAGGGAATATAATATGGTATTTGTAACGCTGCGGTGGTTTGTGGAAACTCAACCATCATTTGCAAGTGATCAATGCCCATAAAAAATATTGCACCGGCTAAGGTAAGGAAGCAAACATCCACCACAATCCAGCTGATCTTTTGCCAGCGCGCTGACAATCTGTCATAGACGATGTCCACCCGAATGTTGCTTCTGTCTTTAATGGCTAGGGGAATGGCCAAGTAAGAGATCCAGATAAAAATGTATCTGGCCAACTCCTCGGTCCATACCGCCCCACCGGTGGTGCCTAACAGTTCAGTGGCAACATAACGGTAAAAGGTTTGGAAGGTAATAATTAAAATAATTGACAACATCCCGATAAACAGAATGGGTTTTTCTAAGTTATCGTCGATCAACTTTAGCCAGCTCTTAGGCTTGGTCTTATCAGTGGGCATTGACGATTTGACTGCTTCTTCACTGGTTGACAATAAAATCGCCCCCTTTTAAGCAAATTTGTATCTAATTGGGAGGCATAACGCCCCCCAATTGTATTACTGCTGTGTTGCCAGTACCATGTCGATAAGTTCCTGGGGAACTTGATCTTTAAATTGATCCCATACTGGTTTGGTTAATTCTTTAAATTCATTGCGCTCTTCATCAGTTAATTCATGAACTTGAATGCCAGCGTCAATAAAGCTTTGTTTCGCCTGCTCTTCCAATTCAACAGATAATTCTCGCTCATACTGAACTGCCTCTTTTCCCGCTTCTAAAAGGATGTTTTGCACCTCTGGGGACAGGCTGTCAAAATACTTTTTGTTTGCCATTAAAATGTGCATGCTGTAGTTGTGCTCGGAATCCACTGCATACTTCAAGGCCTCATGGTGTTTAGCATCGTAAAGCAAACCAAAGGTGTTACCTTCTGCATCAATGGTGCCTTGCTGTAAGGCGGTATAGGTTTCACCCCAGGCCACCGGTGTGGGGTTCATGTTCAGCGCCTTAGCCACCGCCACTTCCACCGGTGAATCGGTGGTACGAACCTTTAGACCAGCCAAATCAGCAGCAGATTTAATCTCTTTATCTGCAGTAACAAAGTTACGATAACCATACTCGGTGTACATAATTGGTTTGAGACCAATTTTAGCTGCTACCT
Organism: Peptococcaceae bacterium 1198_IL3148; assembly: GCA_036763105.1. Lineage (NCBI taxonomy): Bacteria > Bacillati > Bacillota > Clostridia > Eubacteriales > Peptococcaceae > Peptococcaceae bacterium 1198_IL3148. The sequence goes on from JBAIYS010000009.1 coordinate 72,736, forward strand.
CTTCAAAGTACTGGCCCAGTTCCCCTTCATCCAGTGCTTTATATAAATTTTGTTGGTGATCTGGTGAAGTGATATAAGGTAAGTCAAATACCATGTATTCTGTTGCAAAGTTAGCCATATTTGGTGATGAACTGGATGCCAACTCTAAGGAACCCTTTTGTACCGATTCCATAGTTACCCGGTCACTACCTAAAACAGTGTTACCATAGAGCTCAACTTCAATTTTACCTTCAGACTTTTCTTCAACCAGCTCTTTAAACTTTTCATAAGCTAAAGTCACGTTGTTACCCGGGGCCATCGGGTGAGCTAAACGAATTTTAATGGGTTTATCTCCAGCGCCGCCAGCTGTTTCTTTTTCTCCAGAACCACAGCCCACCATCACCACTGATACCAGCATTAATAGTGCCACTAGGCCGATAACCAACTTGCTTTTTCTTAACATAATTTAGCCTCCTAATTATTTTTTATATTTAACTGCCATTGATTTTTACCATATTATTTTGTGTTTCACCCCCCATGTATTTGTAATTACTTTCTCACTTTTGTTTGCCATTATATATTGCAATTACCGTGCCAACTTTTATAACCTCTTAAACCGCAATATTGGTAACCATTTTTTATGCAGATTAGTCAGACGTTGCAAAGTTGCAACAACAGAAAAATGTCAGATGGCGGACCTTTTTCAGGTAGTCAAAACTACGAAGTGGTACAAGTATTCACAATCACCTGTTGCAATTTTACACCAATGTTGCAAAATTACAACAAAGCTGTTACAATTTAAATGTTATTGTGATTACTTTCGTTTAATTTCAACTTTTGAGGGGGCTGCGATGTGACTAAACGGATTGAAAATTATTTTGATAATCTGTTAGAAGTATTTTCTGACGGCGTTTATATTACAAATGCCAAAGGCAAAACCATCACGGTAAATAGTCTCTATGAAAAACTAACCGGTTTAAAGAAGGAAGATATTGTCGGCAGATTAGTCACCGAATTGGTAGAAGAACAGGTTTTTAATGTGGTTCTCAACCCGATCATTGTAAAAACAGGCCAACCCCAAACGGCCATGCAAACCACCAAAGCAGGCCGGCGGGTGCTGCTCAACGGGCATCCCATCTTTGATAAACATGGTAACGTTATCTTTGTGATTACCTTTGTTAGAGACGTAACGGTACTTACTCAACTAAGGGATCAAATAGCCAATCAGGCAAGACTAATTGAGAAGTATCACCAGGAGGCCAATGCGTTGCGCAATAAAGGGCATGATAATAATGTCATTATTGTCAGTGCCAAAATGGTCAACCTCATGCAGTTGTTAAAAAAAATAGCCAAAACCGATACCACCGCCTTAATTCTGGGAGAAACCGGTGTCGGCAAAGACGTATTTGCCCGGCAAATTCACGAAAATAGCCCCCGGGCCAATGGCCCCTTCTTTAAAATTAACTGCGCCACCATTCCTGAGAACCTGATTGAATCGGAATTATTTGGTTACGAACCGGGAGCCTTCTCCGGGGCCAGTGCAAAGGGTAAACCCGGTTATTTTGAATTAGCCGACAAGGGCACGCTATTTTTAGATGAACTGGGGGAACTGCCTTTGGCGATGCAGGCTAAACTGCTGCGGGTTTTGCAGGATCAAGAAATTATGCGGGTGGGGTCCACCAAGGTGCGGAAAGTAAATGTGCGGATTATTGCCGCCACCAACAGGAATTTAGAGCAATCGGTAAAGGAAGGCAAATTTAGAAGTGACCTTTACTATCGTTTATATGTGGCGGTGTTGGACTTGCCGCCGCTGCGGGAGCGCAAAGAGGATATTTTGCCTTTAGTTGACCACTTTTTAAATAAATTTAATACCAAATACCGCAAAAACCTATCCTTTTCTGTCGACGCCAGAGAACTTTTATTAAACTACTCTTGGCCCGGCAATGTGCGGCAAATTGAAAACATGATCTTAGGACTAATTGTCACCCAAGACAAACAATACTTAGAAGCGGATGATTTACCCTGTAAGGTACGGCAAGAACAACCTAGCGCCAGTATTTCTTTACCAGTCAGTAATTTAGAAAGTAAATCTTTAAGGAACATTATGGAACAGCTAGAAAAGGATTTACTAAAACAAACGCTGGCAACCCACCACAACAATGTAGCCAAAGCAGCCAAGGCGCTGGCAGTGGACCGTTCCACCATGTTTAGAAAATTAAAGAAGTATCGGCTGATAAGTTAGATCATGTCCCAGCTTGGCAAACGCCAAGCTTTTCTAATGTTTGGCACAAAAATTGCATCATTATGTATTAAGGGTTAATACTCAGCATGATTCAAACTAATAACTTTACAAGGTTGGTGACAGTATGTATGAATGGTTATTTGCTGGGTTGATAGTATTTGTGGCTTCGGTGTTACAGTCCGCCGTTGGTTTTGGTTTTGCCATTGTGGGAACACCATTATTGTTATTGGTCTATGATTCCCGGGAGGTTGTTCAAATAAACAATTTTCTTTCTTTACTTGTAGCAATTATTTTGCTGCCTAAGATTATTAAAGAGGTAGACTATCAATTATTGAAGCGATTTTTTATCGGTAGTTTATTTGGGGTGCCCTTAGGCTTGCTATTTTTTGCTTACGTCAGTCTGGGTTTGCTGAAAATTACTGTAGGTATACTGGTGAGCTTTATCTCCATATTCTTAATTGTTAAATGGTATAAAACCCGCAATTTAAGCGAAGAAGAATTGCAGGATACTGCAAAACCAAGCAGTAAATTTCAAGAGCTATTTAGCGGTTTACTTTCAGGGGTACTCACCAATGGTGCCGGTTTGCCAGGGATACCATTAGCCATCTATTTTAATGTAAAAAACATTGAAAAAGGAGTTACCCGGAGCACAACGCTGTCGTTTTTTATCGGTGTTTATGTGATAACCATAATTTCCCAAGCCCTTACCGTCAAAATTGCCGGCACCGTAATTACCACTTCGTTAATGTTGGTACCCGCATTGTTGATCGGTGTATTTGTAGGCAACATCTTACACTATCGCATTAATCAACGGGTTTTCCAACTGATCATCAATTTAGTGCTGATCTTTACCGGCCTATACATGATTGCTAAAACAATTTAAGAAAAAACCAAGACAGGGGGACAGGTCCGTTGTCTTTTCCATCAGAAAAGACAACGGACCCGTCCCCCTGTCTTCACATGTCCTCGGACAAAATGATTAAACTTTGGGCCATCACCTTGCGACCCACTTCATACTTGTATAAATCCTCACCTTCCTCTTTCATAATTATATTATATTGTATTTAAGTGAAAGCGACAATTAGCTAATGGTATGATTTGAAAAGGTATAGAGGATTGTCATTTTTTAGTATATACTGGTAGAGGGGGGAGAAAATTGAACATAAATAGACTAAAAGTTTTTATAAAGGTGGCTGAACTAAAAAGTTTTACCAGAGCCGCAGAAGAACTTTACATGACGCAACCAGCGACCTCTAAAAATATTAAAATTATTGAAGATTTTTACGGTGATTGCTAGAGATTTATGTTTAGATAGGATACGAACGGTTAACATTAAAAATGTTAATTTAAAACATGATATGTACATTTTATATAAAGAGGATAATTTGTCTAAGGCATATAGAAAATTTATAAGATTTTTAAAGGACAACAATAAGGACTTTTAAAAATTTGTTAGTAAAGTCGCCTCCTATCTACTACCATTAAATAGGAGGACGACTTTACATGTTTATAAGCTTAATTTTCTTCCATCCGTTATTATAATCAGTTGTTTAGTTTCTTGTAGTACTCAGTAAGGATTTCTAATACTTCTTTACGACCAAACTCAAGCGGTGGCAATTTACCTGCTGCAAACATAGCCCGAACCTTAGTACCACTGATGGCAATGCGATCTTCGGGGCCATGTGGGCAACTTTTTTCTGTAGCCATACCCATACACTTCTTGCAGTAATAAGAAGCGGTAACCTTAATTGGTTGACACAGAATTTCACCAGGCTTAAACTCATCAAACAATTCTTGAGCTTGGTATGGTGTATAGTAACTACCAACACCAGCGTGGTCACGGCCGATTAGGATGTGACTGCAACCAAAGTTTTGACGGAAGATAGCGTGCAAGATAGCTTCGCTAGGGCCAGCATAGCGCATTTCCATCGGATAAACTTTCAATGCTACAGTGGCTGGGTTGAAGTAGTTTTCTAAATGCGCTTGATAGCATTTAAAGCGGACCTCAGCTGGAATATCGCCTGATTTCAGCTTACCTACAATTGGGTGGATAAACAGACCGTCACAAACTTCGTTACCGATCTTGCACAGGAACTCATGGGAGCGGTGCAAAGGGTTACGGGTTTGGAAAGCTGCCACCGTACTCCAACCTTTAGATTCAAAAAGTTCACGGGTTTGTGCTGGGTGTGCATAGTAACCGGCATACTTTTCGTCGTATCCCAATTCACTGAAGGTTACAATGGGACCACCAATGTTAACATCGCCTTGGGCCATAACCTTTTGAACGCCGGCGTGTTCTGCATCGTCAGTGAAGAATACAGACTTACATTCTTTTACTTTGTCGTATTCATATTTATCTTCTACAGTAAGAATACCTACATAAACGTCAGTTTCATCATCAACCAGAGCAACTTCTTGGCCTTCTTTTAGTTCAGCAGCCTGCTCTTTGGTTACAGAAACAGTAATGGGGATTGGCCATGCCAGACCATTTGCCAAGTGCTTACTTTCTACAACTTCTTGATAGTCAGCCTTGTTCATAAAACCACTGGTTACAAGCAGGTATGATCCTGTGAAAAAAGAATTACATAAGTTATTCGTCTAAACATTACTTGGTTTACATATTTGAACAACATCTGCCCCAGCACTATGCCTAATAAAACCAGGGGCACCGACATCAGCGACGAAGTCCAAACTACTTTAGTAGTTCCATAAAATACTATTTGCATAACCAAACTGACAGTGTAAATAAAAACATAAAAGGCTAACGTGGTGCTACGCAAAATTGCCTTTTCTGTTCCCACCCCTGTAAAGTAAAGTAATAAAGGTGGCCCAGGCATACCAAGGCTGGTTGTCAAAAGCCCAGAAATACCCCCTGCCGTAATATCCTTACCTTTGGATTTTTTGATACTGAAATTAAGCATTAATAAAAATGTCAATACCAGAATTAGTATGCTGATAACTATTTTTAACATTTGTACATCCGCATAAACAAATACCGCTACCCCTATAGGTGCTCCAATAATACTTCCCTTTACCAAACTAATGAGGCGTTCTTTATCAACATCTTGCCATATTTTTGTGATCATAACGAAAGAAATTAAAAGTGAAAGAATGATGTTTATCTGTATTGCATCATGGGCCTCATATATTAATAGCAAAAAAGGTGTAGCCATGATAGAGAAACCAAAACCTGTACTCGCCTGTAATATAGAGGCTAAAAATACAATCAGCGAAGAAAGGACCAACATTTCCATGGTAAATCACCACCAAACTATAATAATTTTTTGTTGATAAAACTTAATTGTGCCCGATAGCCTAACATGGTTTCGGGCACAATCAGTTTGGGTATAACATTCTTTAGCACATTCTATTACATACCTGGTGGCATGGTGTAAAATGGTAGTTGCAAGATACCTATAGTGATTATAAAGTATATTGCCGTGACTATTATAGAAATGCCCGCCAATGCCAGACCATAAGTAAACAATCTCTTAATATTGGCACCAAAACCGGCAACGATGGCCTGGGCACCACTGGCCGATACTACTGCAAAACTCCAACTTAATGAAGCACCGGCAATCCATATAAAGGCAACAGCACCATACTCTAGATTATTCCAGTTATGGAAGGCATCCATTATCAGTGGTACAAGAATACCGGCGGCCGCTGTATCAGATGTAAATTGTGATAAAGTGGTTGATACTGCGCCGATACCGATAATAGCAGGAATTGTACCGCCTTCTATTATCGGTTCTAGCCAACTGGCAAATACTCCACTGGCCCCGGTATTTATTAAAACACGACTTAGGGCAATTGCCCCCGGCCATATAAACAGTATCGCTACTGGAAAGTGTTTAACTAATGCCGGGATAGAAAGCAACGTCTCTCCCTTTTCCTTTTTAGAAGGGATCATAAACAATATTATCGCAAAGATAAAGAACACTATGAGCTGGGTGCAACCATGCAAAGGGCAAGAAATCAACATACAACGGCCGCAAAATAGCTAAAAGAATTATTGATAAAAACCCGAAGCCTAATATTTTTTCTTCAAAAGTCATGGGGCCCAATTTTTCTAATTCTTGCTTATAAAACTCCTTGCTCCCATGGAATTTTAATTCACTTGGATCAGGTTTCATACCAAAGTACATAAACAAAGAACAGGCAATCATCACCAGTAGGGAAATAGGAACCATTCGTAGAGACCAGTCAATGAAAAACACTTCAGTGCCAATATACTCATTAAGAAAACTCCAAGTAACCAAGGCTTGTCCGCCACCTAATGGTGTTGCCATTCCGCCTATTGAGGCACCCCAAGCAACGGCAATAAGAATATTTGAAGCTGCTTTACTATCATATCTTTGCTTATGTGTTTTGTATCCTATTTTCTCCCCCCTTAAATTTTAACCACTTAACCTTTACATCAAAATTTTGCACTTATATCCGATGTGCCTTAAACCACTACCTAAAAATTATGAATTTTTAAGAAGTATTTTATAGTGGTAGGGGCAATCATTCGGGGACTACAATTAATAGCCCCCGAACTTTAATTAGTTAATAGTTGTTCTATCTTAAAACACAATACCTTTTGCTGTATACTGTCTCTTAATGCTAAAATGGTCTTTCCACTTCTTCCAAGCACGGAAACCAACAATTAGTTCCTCGTGTGGGTGACCAATTGGGAAACAATCTTCTGGAATATCCGCATCGCTCCAAATGCCGGCTTGTTTTCTTGCTTCTCGTTGATCAACTAACCAATCGCGATAGCTCTCAAACAAGATATGACCTTCAGGGGCATCCAATAATGCCGCTCTTACTCTGCCATCATATTCTCTCCAACGGGCCTCGTCTTCAGGTGTAATTTCAATAGGTTCAATAATATTTTCATAGCCAGCTTCTTTTAGTTCTTCACCGGCTACCGCAGTAAAGACCCGCTGATCTCTAATACTCAGTAGGTTTTTGTAAATGCCCACATATTTATCACTAATTGCGTGACCTAGAGGCTTATGGTCCCGGGTCATACCACGTTTTTGACCAATATCACCTTTCCAGAAGTCAAACATAGCAGGCTCAAATTCCTCATCTAAAAAGTCACATACTGTTTTCATTACTTCTTCAGGTTTACGAACCAAGTCTTCATATTTTACATCAAGCCATTCTTTATTGCTAAGTTTTTCTCTCCAAGGTTTAACTGCATTCCAAGCCATTTTCCAGCTCTCTGCAGCACAGAAGATGTTTGTAGGTCCAAATGCGGATTCTAGATAATCTGACGCAGCGTCCCGACCATCCCTTACTATATAAATAAATTGAGCATTTGGGAAGCACTCTCTAATTTGCTTTATGAAGTAAAGGTTGTGAGGAGTTTTTTGACCCCAACGAGGCTTATTGCCATTCTTTTGAGCAAACATTTCATGCATAGCACAATAAATACCAGCAAAACTCTTTTCAGGTGCCATTTCTATTAGCTGATCAACAGCAGTTCTTGGGTTTAAATCCATTCCCCATAGATGTCTGTTTAATCCAAAGAGCATTTCATCAGCTAAGGTTTTTAGGTTTTCTTCTTTGTTTAGGTCACCATAGGTATGTAACCAGGGATAAATCCGCGGGAACAACCAACCTACTTCAGGTACTGCAATGCGACTGTGTTGACCTAACATAACCATTAGTAATGTTGTACCAGATCTTTCATGCCCAATAACAAAAACAGGTTTTTCTTTTAGTTCAATAGCCAAAATAATCCCCTTCCTTTTTAATTATTTAGAGTTTTCTCTATTTTGAAAAAATTAAACAAACACTTACGAACTACTATTTCCCTCCTTCCTACCTACTTATAAAATTAAAAACTTGAAATAAAACTAAATAGTTTTAATTGTGCGTTTAATAACTTAATTCAGTGCACAAACTGTCGTAATTTTGCTAAATTTCTTAAGTTAAACTTATCACAACCAGTATCTTATAATCAAATTACCTCCTGGGATAACCCGATAACCAATTTTGCATAACCCTGATGCAATAAGGTTTATCACAATCAAAAAAAACAAGACAGGGGGACAGGTCCCTTGTCTTTTACATCAGAAAAGACAAGGGACCCGTCCCCCTGTCTTATTAATTAACTCAATTTAGGGGTCAAATCGTAGGCTATCGCAGTCTCCATTAGTTTTTTTACCTGTTGCATATCATTGGTATGGCCTAAAACCCACATTAATTTGGGTACGATGGCTTCGGTGTTCATGTCGCCGGACAAAATGATTAAACTTTGGGCCATCACCTTGCGCCCCACTGCATACCTGTGTAAATCCTCACCCTCCTCTAGACACTGGGTGGTGATCACCACTGCCACACCGGCATCCACCAACTCTTTAATTTTAGGCAGTAGATTGCGGCCTTGAAAAGGCACCCCGCCGCTGCCAAAGCTTTCGATGATTACCCCTTTATATAATGACTCGTCCTTCAAGGCGTCAAACATTTCCGGTTTAATGCCGGGGTATAGTTTCAGCAACAACACATCGGGGCAAAGGGCGGTATCAAATTGCAGCTCATGTTTTGTTTTGGGCAGTATTTTCCAGTTATACTTAACTACTGTGTCCTCAATGTAAGCCACATCGGGGCAGTTGACACTTTCAAAGGCGGCATAGCTTTTAGTTCTCAATTTTACTGCCCTGGTGCCGATTATTACCTTGCCGCCAAAGACCACAAAAACGCCACCCACATCTTCATTGGCAAAGCGCACAGCGTCAGCCAAGTTTTTAATGGCATCGGTTTTATAAAAATGAATAGGCATTTGAGACCCTGTTAGCACCACCGGTTTAGCCAAATTTTGCAACATATAGGAAAGGGCAGCAGCGGTATAGGCCATGGTATCTGTGCCATGGGTAATGACAAAACCATCATAATCATTATAATTTTGATAAATATTTTCGGCAATAACAGCCCAAAACTCCGGTTGCATGTTGGTACTGTCGATGCTCATCAGCACTTTACCCTCGACAATATAATCTTGGTTAGCCTGGGGCAAGTAATCCAACAGTTGGTCACTGGTCATGGCCGGAGTTAGTCCTTCTGCTCCCTGCACCGAGGCAATGGTGCCACCGGTGGCAAATAAAAGTATCTTTTTCATAATTGCAATTATAACGCATTTATAAAATTACCCCAAATTATTGCCGCCTGTACTCAGCAAAGGCAGCAAAACCGTCACCTTGGTGCCTTGGTTTAATTGACTTTCCACTTCAATAGTACCGCCGTGTTGGTGGATAATCCACTGGGCAATGGCCAACCCCAGGCCGGTACCGCCGGTTTCTTTGGTTCGGGACTTATCTGCCCGGTAAAAGCGATTGAATATATGGGGCAAATCTGCCGCGGGAATGCCCCTGCCGGTATCAGCCACCGTCACCACCGCCCGGGATTTTTGGGTATAACAGCCAATGGTTATTTGCCCCTGCGGGGGAGTGTACTTGATACTGTTGTCCACAAAAACTCTCAGGGCTTCTTTTAACAGTTTGCGGTCAGCGTAAATGGTTAGCGATTGGCAGTGCTGTAGTATAATGTGGTGGTCGGCATCGATGAGCTTGGTTTCCTTTACTATTTCCTCCACCAGTTGATGCAGTGGGAATTTCTCTTTTTCCACCGGTTGGGATTTTTTATCCCCCCGGGCTAAAAACAGCAGTTTTTCCACCAGATCCTTCATGTTGTCAGCTTCGGTTTTTATGGATTCTATCGACTCCGCCAGCACCGCTGGGTCATCCTTACCCCATCTGGCCAATAGATTGGCATAGCCTTGTATTACCGCAATGGGGGTTCTCAGCTCATGGGAGGCATCGGAAACAAACTGATTTTGTTGGTCGTAAGCCCCTTGGATTCTATCCAGCATACTGTTAAAGGTCTCGGCCAAATCCTTCAGTTCATCGTGGGAGCCAGAAACGTCCAGCCTGGTATCCAGCGCATTGATGGTGATATTTTGCACCGTTTTGTTCATGGTGGCCACCGGCATCAACATTCTTTTGCTATTTTTCCAACCAACCACCGCCACCACCATGATGGCCAGCGGTGTCAAACTAAACAGCACCGCAGCCAACAACCCGACGATCAACAACTCCTGATCTTAGGAACGAGCAATTTGCAGCTTTCCATCCTGCAAAATTAAGCGATTATTCAGGCCCAGCTCTAAAAAGTAGTTGTCGGTAATATTCAATGCGGGGTTAAGGCTGGGCTGGTCATCGGTGGTGTACAACACCCGTTGCCGGTGATCAAAAACTGTTATTTCCACTTGATTTAATTGGGTTGACTGCTCAATGTTGGCGGTGGGAATTTGCTGATTTTCTTTGAAGTAAGGGGCCACCAATTGATGGCTGTGCTTCAGGTCTTGGGCCGCATTGTACCCCAAAAAACCGACCATGGCGGCACAAACAATTAGATTGATGAACAACAGCATCAGGCTAAAGATGACGCCATAAAAAGTGGTAATTTTAAAGGTGATGGAAAAGCGCAACCTTTTGAGCAACCAGCGGCGCAAATCCCCCAACGCCCGGGGAATGGCCCTGATAATCAGCAGCAGTATTTTAAACAGTAACTTAACGGCATTTAGTAACCAGTGCTTAGACTTCATCTTTAATCAGATACCCCACTCCCCGCACGGTATAAATAATCTTTTGCTGATATACGTCATCGATTTTACTTCTCAGGTACCTGATGTATACATCCACCACATTGGTGTCACCAGCGTAATCGTAACCCCAGACCGTTTCCAGCAACCTTTGTCTGGTGAGGACGATGTTTTTGTTAGCCAACAAATAGGCCAACAAATCAAACTCCCGCTTGGTTAGCTCAATGGGTTGCCCATAAAAGGTGACGGCGTGTTGGTCTAAATCCAACCTTAGTGGCCCCACCTGCAAAGGGGCGCTGGATGTTGCCGGGGCCTTTCGTTTTAAGGCCACCCTAATGCGGGCCAGCAGCTCTTCGATGGCAAAGGGCTTGGTAATGTAGTCGTCCGCCCCCATATCTAAACCCATCACTTTGTCCATCGTTTCGTCCTTGGCGGTGAGCATAATCACCGGCACCTCAGATTTCTTGCGGATTCGGCGCAATATCTCTAAGCCATTGATCTCCGGCAGCATAATATCTAAAATGATTAAATCGAACTGGCCCTCTAAGGCGGTTTCCAAGCCCTGCCAACCATTGTGGGCCTGTTCCACCTGATAACCTTCGTGCTTTAGCTCCAGCTCTAAAAACCTAGCTATTTTCACCTCGTCCTCAACCAACAATATTCTTTGCCCTGCCATTATCTTGCCTCCAACCATAGTTCGTTGATGTTATTATATAGCAAAATAACCTACACACAAGGTAGGTTATTTGAGGAAAACTATTTTTTTAGGCTGTCATCATTCAGTTTCTGTTTAGCCAAATCCACAGCGGATGACACCTTGTTTAGCGTTTCATTGACCGCCATATCTTCACCGTTTTGGCCCACAAACTTCATTTTGTGCCCGGTGACCAGCCCTAACCCCAGCATCGGCACCACCACATAGGGTGCACAGACAGTGATAATGGCGGACCAAGTGACCGATAAATCCAACGCCGTCCGTTCCTTTTTGCTAATGATAAATCTGGTGTTGTTGCCTTTATGAAACAGGTGCTTAATTTTGTCAGCCCAGTCACAGTTGGTGTCTGCTTTAACTTTTTTATTTTTTTCCAGGTAAACTAAAGCCTCCAGCAAATCACCATTGCATTGTTCCAACGCCTCTTTGGCATCGCTGTAGCTAACGTTGGCCCTTTTCTTTAACTCATCAATCAGTTCTAAATTTATTGACATGATAAAAATTCCCCCTATCAGCTTTGTTATTATTTATTATAGGCGGGAATCACTAGAGAATTATTAGTGTAAAATTAGAATTTGATTAGAAAAAGTTAATCTAGGCTCTTGCCGGCCTCTTCGGCGTGGTAGGAGCTTCTGACCAACGGGCCGGAGGCAACATACTTAAAGCCCAGGTCATGGGCGGCCTGTTCGTACTTTTTAAACTGATCTGGGTGCACGTATTCAACCACCGGGTGGTGCTTAACCGATGGTCTGAGATACTGACCGACGGTGAGCAGATCGCAATCCATTGCCCGCAAATCCTTCATGGTGTTGATTACCTCTTGTTCCTGCTCCCCTAAGCCCACCATAATGCCGGATTTGGTGTAAATGTTGCTAGCCATTTGTTTAACATTTTGCAGCAGTTCCAGCGAGCGCCGATAAACGGCTTTGGGTCGCACGGTGGGGTACAGGCGTGGTACCGTTTCAATATTGTGGTTGATGATTTGAGGCTTGGCGCTAACCACCTTAGCCAGGGCTTCTTTATCCCCTTGAAAGTCGGGGATTAGCACTTCCACCACCACATCGGTATCCTTTAACTTGTTAATCACTGCGGCAAAATGTGCCGCTCCACCATCTGGCAAGTCATCCCTGGTTACCGAGGTGATCACCGCATGCCTTAAACCCAACTCCTTCACCGCTTCTAAGACGTGGTTTGGTTCCTCTGGGTCCACCGGCTGGGTGTGGCCTTTGGTGACATTACAGAAGGAGCAGTTGCGGGTGCAAATGCTGCCTAATATCATAAAGGTGGCGGTTTTGCGACCAAAGCATTCAATCATGTTGGGGCAATTGGCTTCTTCACAGACGGTGTGTAGCGACAGGCGATTGAGCATATTCTTAATGCCGGTTAACTTCTCAGCCCCTTGGAGCTTTATTTTTAACCATTCTGGTTTGCGTTGACTATTCATGTTGCCCTCCCCCTAGCATTCGGTTTAGTTGTTGTTGCTCGATCAGTTGCGGTTGCACATTAAACATTCTACAGAAATAGGTAATTACTTGCTGGTTCAGCACGTCGATATCTTGGGATTGACCAAGTATTTTTTGCAGCGAGGTCACTCCTTTATCAGTGATGCCACAGGGGTTAATCCACTGGAAGTGTTGTAAATTGGTGTTGACGTTAAAGGCAAAGCCGTGCATCGTTACCCAGCGCTTAACAGAACAACCAATGGCGGTAATCTTTTCATCGTTAATCCAAACCCCGCGGTAGGCAGGTTCCCGGTGGGCGTTGAGGTTGTATTCATCCTTCAATAGTTGAATAAACACCTCTTCCAATTTGTTGACATAACCCTTAACGCTTTTACCATGGTTTTTCAGGTCTAAAATGGGGTAGCCCACAATTTGTCCTGGGCCATGGTAGGTAACATCCCCGCCCCGATTAATTTTATAGATGCTGGCACCTTGTGCTTTTAGTTGTTCCTCTGGCACCAGGATGTTGTATCGGTTTTCCCGCATGCCCATGGTCAATGTGGGAGGATGCTGCAGCAACAACATGATATCGCCCACTTGACCCTGTTGCCGCAATGCCAACAACTGCATTTGCATGTTTAACGCCTGCTGATAATCGGTTTCTCCTAAAATAGCGATTTGTAGCTTCATCATAATGCGTCCCCCGTGTATCCCGTTAAAAAATTAAAATCTCCGTTTATATAGTCATATGTGTTCTAGTTTCCCACAGTAATTCCTGCACAAATCCCTATCTGTGCTATGCCCACAATGTCTAACATAATTATACACCATGTGAATACTTTGGTGTTGTAGCAACGGTTACTTTAAGGACAAGACAAGGGGACGGGTCCCTCAAGACAAGGGGACGGGTCCCTTGTCTTGCCGGCAGCGCCAACAAGACGGGGGACCCGTCCCCCTGTCTTCTTTTCTAATGTGAAACTAGCTTAGCATTTCAATAATTTTGGGTTTTTGTTGGAGACCTTTGGTGCGGGTTACCTCTTGGCCGTTGTTGAATACGATCATGGTGGGATAACCGGCTACGTTGTATTTTTCTACAGCATCTTTATTTACGTCGAAGTCTAGAGTGACAATTTCCACGCCGTCCACAGTTTTAGCTACGTCCTTTAATACAAAGCTTAGCATTTTGCAAGGTCCACAGGTTTTGGAGTAAAACTCAACCAATACTTTACCCTCTTTAATTACATCGTCCAGTTCAGCACTGGTAATTTCTCTGATTGTTGCAGCCATTAATAATCTCTCCTTTGTTTATTACTTTAAGTTTTCTACATATTTAGCAACGGATTGAGCCGCAATGGCACCGTCAGCGCAGGCAGTGATTACTTGTCTTAAGTGTTTGCTAATGATATCACCGGCAGCGTAAATGCCCGGTACTTTGGTGGCCATATAGGCATCGGTTTCAATATAACCGTAATCATTTAGGATACCTAAGTCCTTAAAGACTTCGGCCGTTGGTTTTAAGCCAATATATTCAAAGGCTCCGTCTGCTTTTAAAACTAGTTCTTCTCCGGTTTTGGTAGACTTAACTTTCAGACCTTCAAATTTATTGGTACCCAGGAATTCAATGTTCTCATAATACTCGTAAATTTTTACGTTAGGTAAAGCTCTTAATTTATCACAAGCTGATGGATCGGCAGTTAAGTTAAACAGAGTAGCTACAATCACTTCTTCGGCCAATCCAGCTAAGTAGATGGCCTCTTCCACCGCCGAGTTACCGCCACCAATTACTATTACCTTTTTGTCACGATAGTGAGCACCATCGCAAATGGCGCACCAACTAATGCTGGAACCAGCAAAGTCTAATTCCCCAGGGATGCCCAGCATTCTAGGCTTGGTACCGGTGGCAATAATTACTGCTTTGGCTTCAAAGGTTGGGCCCTCTTCGCAAATTAGCTTTTTAATATTACCTCCGGGCTGGATTTCGGTTACGGTGCCGTAATCAAAGGTAACGCCCAACTCTTGGGTATGTTCAAACATTTTAATGGCTAAATCTGCACCGTTGATGGTTCCCATACCGGTGTAGTTTTGAATTTCAAAGGTATTGACAATCTGTCCACCTGGAGCCAATTTATCTAACAGCAGTACATTTAGGTTTGCTCTGGCTGCATAAATTGCCGCTGTCATTCCAGCTGGACCTGATCCAATAATTGCTACATCATATGTCATGTATACCCCTCCAAATTAGATAATCAATAGTAAAATGCCAACGTTTTCTTAAATTTGCTTTGTTTTCGCTACATTAATAATTTTATCACAGGGCTAAAGCATAAGTTATAACATACACTAACTAAAGCGAAAATTTTGTAGAAAAAGACAAGGGTGACGGGACCCTTGTCTTAATTGATTATCAGCGGTTACTTACAGATTAACGGTTAGACCGGTATCGTATTTGTACTCATCAATGATTAATGAAATTTTGTATTCACCGGTAATGCCTTCTCTGCTGATTGGGAATTCAACTGACCGTTCATCGCTTTCCATGAAGGTACCTACACACATGGCCAGGAATGGACGTTTGGTGGTTGGTACAAAGTAGCTATGGGTGGTTTCTCCTTCTAACAATACCATTACCATTTGTCCTTTTTCAAATAAAGCTTTAAAGATCAGTCTATCTGCTTCCAGGCCAAATTTAGCTTCGTACTTTTCAGGTACCATGCCGCCATTTTCCAACTCCGGAATGGTGGAAAATTCTTCGGTTACACCTAAGCTACCCAGTAGTTCACCTTTACCAAAGGTTAATACATCCTCGGCACAGTAGAGTCTCAATTTTTCAGCCCGATAGAAGTTAGCTGGCAATTCCATTTCGTATTTTACTACATCATCTTTAATTTCGACAGTGACGGAACGGAATTCCACTTTCTTTTCATCTTCACCTCTAAATTGTACCGGTGGCTTATTACAGGTTTCGCCATCAAATTTACCGATACCACCGGAGTGTACCATGTAGTGTCCTTCACCGTAATATTCTACGTTACTGATATAGGTTGAGAAGAATTCTTCTCCTCTTTCTTTACCATATTGCCATACTTGTTCAATTTCCATTTTGTCGGTGTCAATGTGATATCTAACCCCACGGGTGAAGTTGTCTTTAGCTGCCACATAATTTTCTTTCTTTTTGGCTCTCCAGTGACCATTATCTAAAACCATTACATCGCCATCCGGTAACATCACACAAGCGTGTTGCTCATACTGCCAGTCAAAATCGCCTTCACCCACTGGCTTAAAGAAATATTTGTCTACCATTTCCTGTGGCCATCCCTCTGGGTCACCGATAATCCAGTTCAGTTCACCAGTTTCAAAGTCGAGGTTAATGATAGCGTCTTGGTGACGTCCGGACAGAGTCAAACTGTTGGTTCTCTTATCGTACCAAACGGCGTTGTTATGGAACCAGTCGTGAGCATCTTGGCTGCCGGAACCAGCCACATCGGTAGGCAGTACTTTTTGGTAATCCCAAGTTTTAATAATTTTACCGGTTTGGCGGTCTACCATTACCAGCATGTCTTCCACGGTACCCCGGGGTAGATGTTGAGTACAGATTAGTAAGTTACCATCGGGCATTTCAAATTGGTCATGGTGGTAACCACTGGGCAGACGATATTCTTTGTAGATCTTACCAATCATACCCATTTCATAAAGACCGGTGGTGTGGTAAGGCGGGGTCACCAAACGGTTGGTACCAATTAATAGGCGGCCATTTCTCACTCTCTTAATGTCGAAAGCAAAGTTTAAAGTACCATACCAACGCACATCACCTTTGTAGTCATAACCTGCGGTCATAGCGGCAGAGGTGGGACTGACAAACATAATATTGTCTTCAAAATACTCCGGAGTGGTGGTAATCTTGGTCACTGGTTTTACATCTTCTGGAGCTGCTTCGGTTTGAATGGTCAGCACAATGCTTTCACCATTAGTTAATTTCAGTTCCACTTTGTTAGCATAATCTGCATACAAGCCATATACAGGAATGGTATGTTCGGTGGCTGGTGAGAAGCTAAATCTAATATCGCCAGCTGGTTCTTTACCATTAACAATTACGGTTACTCCCACTGGTTCAGCAGTTTTAAACATTATTAAAGCGGTTAAAGGAGCAATCAGGTATGGATTTAATTTTACATAAGGGTTGGCAAAGGTATGTTCACCTTGTTGGTATTCAGCTAAAAAAGCTTGTTCGGCACGGAATTGTTCATCAATAATGTGCTCAAATTCTTTAAATAAAACTGTCATTTACGTTTCCTCCTTTAAAATTTATTTAACAAATTAATGTATTTAGGAACCTTGTCAAAGGTTAAAACATTACCCTTGACAAAGGCAGGCCAACTAACAAGAAAATAGCAAAGGTAGCAACTAAAATAATACCACCATATTTAAGAACATCGCTTTGATCAACCCAATCTTTATTACCAATCAAAATGGCGGCATAGGGTGATGCTGCCGGGGTTAGAATGGCCATATGCATGGCAAATGTTAACAAGGTAGCCATACCCGCTGGGTTGGTGCCGTTTTGTAAAGCAAAGCTGTACATGATGGGCATTAACAACACACCCATAACGCCGTTGTTGGCAAAGTTAGTCACAAACATACCAAATATTAGTAAGATCACTGCAAAGGCTATTTGTGAACGACCGCCAAGTAGTGGACTTAATGCTTCGGTAGCCCACTCACTAATGCCGGTACCTTCGGCTGTTAAAGCACCTGAGATAACCATGGCCATTGCCACCAGGAAATAAACATCCCAAGTCACATATTTACCAATAATCTCTTTAAAATTAATAATTGGTTGGCCATCCACCTTAACCATGCACAAACCAACAATGAAGGCTAACACCACACCCCAAGGACCAATCTGGTCGATTAGGGCAACGAAACCGATGGTCTTGGGTAAAATACTGGGTATAAGGATCATAATCAGGTAGCCAAACAAACAACCAAACAGGATTTTTTGACGTATATCCATCGCTGGTAACCTGTCCTGTTCAAAGCGTTCGGTACTAATATCAGCAATTTTGCTCATATCTGGTCTGAAAACAAATTTAATTAGTAAGCTATAAACAATGATACCTAAGGTTGATACGATAAAGCCAAAGGACATATAGGATAAATAGTCGATAGCAACACCAGTAACCTTTTCAAAGGCGCCCACAATCATTAATGCAGACCCAGTAAAGGGCTTGGCAGCTTGTCCAGAGATAGCAGCAAACATAGTGCCAATAACCATAATGGTGGTGTACTTGTCACCTTTTTTATAACCAACATCGTTTAAAATACTGTACAGGATGGACCACATTAATAATAAAGCAGGTAGAATGTTGGCCGACAGCGCCGCCAAAACATAGGTACAAAAGAGAAAGATAAAACTAAACATTACTGGACGACCGTTGATCACTTTTCTGGTTAAAAACCATCTACTGATGTATTGGGTAACACCAGCGTGTTGGATAGCACCAAATAAGATCATGGCAAAGAGTACTAAAACCGGCACGGTATCCCCTAGGGATAACATAAAAATCTGTTTCATGGGGGCATAATCAGTTAAACCTAACGCGATCAAACCTAACAAACTGGGCCACAGCGTACCAATAAAGGACCACATATAAATTAGCCCTAGAAAAACACCTAATACTTTCATACCTAGCGGAGTAATTTGACCAAAGGGCTCTAAAGCACCAAAACCAAACATGAATAACATACCGATGATACAGTGAATATAATATAAGATATTTTTTGCTGATGCAGCCGCGACAACACTTGCGTTAATGCTTTTATTCACTTTAAACTCCTCCTTAACCACCAATAATACGACTATGTAGCCCCTAAGTATTAAGCTTTATTGTGTATGTGATCTTATTTACAATTAGTATGATAACAAAAATGATTGTCGAAAAAATATAACCTATGTTATCATTTTGATCTTTTTGTTCTTTTATTTACAAGGATTTATTGGTAAAGGTATTAAATGCTGGGCATACATAACAAGAAGCCAAGGGACTAAACCCTTGGCTTCCTAGTGTTTTACTGGTATTGGCTCGCTATGCTCTATATAATAAAAATTAGTATTCAATGGTTTTTTCGGCCTGTGCATATGCTGTTAAGCGGTCTTTATCCAGAATAACAATGCCGGCCCTTTCTTTACTAATAACGCCTTCTTCTTTTAAGGCTTTGATTATTTTAGCCACCGTAACCTTGTGGATACCTAAAAATTGACTAATCTTAGTGTGATTGCTGTAGTCCTTGTTAACCAATAGTCTGCCTTGTTTTTGTTGGGAATTTTTTAATAATAACTCACAAAGGCGATTGGCCACCTTGCCCTCTTGGCGGGCTTGAAATGAACTGGTCAACTCGCGCAACTCAGCCATGGCCATTGAAACCAGTTGAGTCAATATATTAGGCTTGTCTTGCACATACTGCAGAAAAGTCTCCTTAGGAATTTTGTAGCAACTACAATTGGTCTTGGCAATGAAGTTATTAACACTGGTCTCGTTATCAGTATATAAAATTAAAACTCCCAACATACATTCAATGAAGCTATTGTTACTGGCTTCTTTAACGCCAAAGATAATTTCATCACCCTTTTCGGTAAAGGTGGTGCGATAACAAGACCCTGATGCTAAATAATACAAAAACTGAATTTTTTCCCCTTGGCGAATAATATACTCACCCTTTTTAAACTCACAACTGACAACATCAGTTAGCTCCAGCATACCGTTCATGCCAACTCTCCTTTCCAGGACCCCCCCTATGCGCAGCGCCAAATATATTTTGAATCTATATTATATTCCCCAATAAACCTCGTTTTTCTTTACACTAACTTGTGGAAATTCCGCTGTTGTCAGCAGTTTTCTACTGATGGGCGGGGTCGATAAAGGTAATAGATAACAGCAGCTATAATTAGCGGTATCAAGGTAATGAAGAACATAATCTGATAGCTTAAGGCCTCAGCCAAAAAGCCAAAGAAGATGTTGCCCACACCAAGGCCCAGGTCAAAGGCAATAAAGAAAGTACCGGTGGCCGCACCCCGCCGGTGAGGAGCCACATAACGCACCGCCAACGCCTGTAATGTCGGCATGACAAAACCAAAGCCCCAGCCAAAAAAGGCCCCTGCAATGATAAATTCGGTAAGGGTATTGGCTAAACCCAAAACAACCACACAAACAAATAAACTTAAATGACCAATCAGTAGTACTAAATCAGTGCGTCCTCGGTCAGTCATACGACCAGCTATCGGTCGTGACAGTAACGTTAACACAGCATTGGCAGTGAAAAATAGGCCCACGTTGGCCACACCTCGCTCAACGGCGTACAAAGCAACAAAGGGAATAATGGCACCGTTAAGGATGGCTAAAGAGCACATCACCACCGATGGCAGCGCTGCCTTTTTCTCCAACAATCCGGCCAACACCTCGCCAATGGTATCCGGTGCCGCATTGGCAACCACCCCGTTGGTACCTCGTACAGGTAAGCCACAGAATAGCGCCACCACCGCCAACACTGAGATAGTTATAAACATGGTTGTGTAACTACTGGTTTCCACTAACCATACACCGGTCATTGGCGCCAGCGCCATAGCCAAGGCCGTGGTTAAACCAAAATAGCCCATCCCTTCCCCCATGCGGGCGGTGGGTAAAATATCCGCCACCATGGTACTGGCGGCGGTACTGATCATACCAAAGGCCATCCCATGTAGTGCCCGCACCAATAACATTAAGGGTATATTCGTTGCCAAACGGTAAAAGGAAACTACCACCACTGCGGCCACCATGCCCCAGAGCATAATCTTTTTACGGCCGTAATTGTCCACTAACCAACCAGCAATAACACGCATAATCAACGCACCAATGGTAAAGGAAGCCATAACCAAGCCGACATTCCCTTTATCTCCGCTGATATCCACCACATACAGTGCAGCGTGGGTAACAGCATGTGCATACTCATAAATACAGCTAGGTTGGCTATACACAGTAAAATAAAATTGTTCGTCCAGATGGGGCCTGGTTGCGCCATCGTTTTTAAATCACCAGTCAAAAGAAACCCTCCAATGCTAAAAAGCTGTGCCCAGGACACAGCTTGATGTCAAAAAGTAATTTAACAATTATACTGCAACAACAAGAAAAAGACAAGGGGACGGGTCCCTTGTCTTTTCTGATTGGGAAGACAGCGGACCTGTCCCCCTGTCTTATTCGGTGGCGACTTTAAATTGGGCCACTGCCAATTGCATTTGGTTGGCAATTTCAGCCAGCTCCTGGGTGGCAGAGGATATCTGCTGGGTGGTGGAGGTAATCTGCTCATTGCTGGCTGCCACCTGTTCCATCCCTTCGCTACTTTGTTGGTTGCCTTCTTTAATATCTTCTATCATTTCAATGGTACCATTAGTTGAGGCCACAATCTCTGCCAATGCTTGACCAGCTTCGGAGGCCAGGCGCACCCCGTCCTCCACCTCTTGACCAGCTTGCTTCATGGTGCTATTGGCCAGTTGAGCACCGGTTTGTACCTGATCAATCAGTTGGGCAATTTCTTTAGTGGCATTGGCAGATTGCTCGGCTAATTTCCGCACCTCGTCGGCAACCACCGCAAACCCTTTACCGTGTTCACCGGCCCGGGCGGCCTCAATGGCGGCATTTAACGCCAACAAATTGGTTTGCTCGGCTATTCCGGTAATGACATTGGTAATTTTGCCAATCTGATTGGAGAGGTCATGTAAATTTTCCACCGACTTTTCTACTTCATGGGCGGAAGTGGCTATGGCATTTATTTTTACCACCGTTTGTTTAACCGTTTCATTGCCAGCAAGGGCCACTTGGGCCACCTTTTTGGCTTCCGTCACCGTCTTTTCTGCATTGGCAAAACCGGCCGCGGCGGTGGCGGCCACTTCACTGGAGGTGCTGGCCATTTCCTCCACTGTGGCGTTAACCTCTTCTCCCGAGGCAGCCAACTCTTCACTGTGGGCCGCCAAGGTTTGGGCATGGTGGCCCATATCCGCTATCATTGCACCCAACTTTTGTGCCATGTTGTTAAATGTGCCGGCTAAATCACCAATTTCGTCACTGCTCTTCACCTGTATTTGCTGGCTGAAATCCCCTTCGGCAAATCTATTGGCATCTTCAGTCAGCTCCAAAATGGGCTTTCTAATCATATTAGTTAATACAATAGCCAAAACGACGCCTACAACAACTGTTAATACCGCAAATATAATTGTATATCTTTGGACAGTAGTAGAATTATCTTTAGCTTCGAACATGTATTGTTCTCTAACATTGCTGTTTTCTTTAACTAAACCCGCTATTATACTCTCTAGTTCGGAACCTAAAGCTGATTGACTGCTGCGCGCCAAATTAAATTGTTCTTCAACATAGGCTGCGTCTTGTTCACTATTCTGCCCTTTAACTTTTTGCTCAACAGCAGGCATTAACATCTCTGTTACCGATTGGTCATATTCCGCCAGTAAGTTGTTTAAATCTACAACCTTTGATTTATTTTTTTCAGCAGCTATATCTTGTAACTGACCCACCATTTGCATAACGTTTTCCATATGCATACGATACTCTTCTTTTCTCTTTTCATCAGCAGCAATAGTATATCCCCTAATACTGGCCATCACTGCATAATATTCCGCTTGAATATCCTTTTCCAACCCTAAACGCTGGTTATAAACATCTATATTCTCTAAATGTTCAATGGTGCTGTGACTTACGTTATAGCTGTACACCCCCAATACCAAAAGTAAAACAATTAGTGCAACATATCCTCCGGCAATTTTAGTACCAATTCTTACCTTCATTACTATTCCCCCTGTTGATGATATAGTTAAATGTTTGGTATACCCAGTATTCAGTCACAAAATTCGACCATGTATTGGATAAATTGACAAAATAGTGTTCGCCATAAGTGAATGCAAACCCTTCCATTTTTTAATTTTTTATTAATTTTTTATTACGGTAAGTTAAAGGTGAATTAAATTCTCTCTCCCCAAAAAACCATTGTTGAGGACGTTTCTGCAAAGCTCGTTGACCTCATCTATGGTGATTTAACCGCCCAAGAGGCGGAGGAATTTGCGCGGTTATTAAACAAGGTCAAATTGAGATTGGATAAAAACTGTTATAAAGTATAAGGACAAGGGATACACCCTTTAGGATGTACTCCTTGTCCTTTTTCTCTAAGCCAACATATAATTAATTTGATCTGATAAACTAATATTTTGGGGGTCCCACTTTCTCGGTGGGCAGTTGATTACTTGATATTTAAACCCCATAGCGCCAATGAACTGCTTGAATTTATAATCAAACCAGGGCGGTGTCCAGGCCCCGGATCTACATATATGAATGGCAGCCACTTTATCTTTGCTGTTTAAATCCTGCGGTGATGGATAATGGATGTTGTAGGCATCGTTCATCGCTTTAAAATACTCTGGTTTTTCACTGGTAAAGGGACTGTAGATAATATGGGCAGAGTCAATCAGTTTATTCTTAAAGAGTTTGCCTAACCAATTAGCACAGTTGACTTCAAAGTTAAGGGACGAAAGGCCGCCATAACCCAAATCAGCATGGGCATCAAAAAGATATACCACGTTGCAATGATTGGTTAGCGCTATATCATAGGATACTGCGTGGGAATCTGAAACATAGGCCTTGGTATCGGCGGTCAATGGAAAAACTTTTTTAATTCGCTGCCAAAAATCATCCACTTGACTAGATAACTGATAACAATTTTGCAGGTTCTGACCTCGGTTCTTGGCTTGCAAATAGCGCTTATACCATAGGCTAATTATGTTTTTGTTGTTCTCTAAATAGGAGCCCCAATTTTCTTTGGCGGTGTAAATAAAATAATCCCAATCAATAGACAATAAACATTTTCCCATTTAAATCGCCTCCTAAACAATGAGAAAAAGCTCTCTCTATTAATGGTCATCCATTAGCACTCGCCTTATTAGAGTGCTAATAATATTATTTTATTACTTTTCCAGCAAAAGTCAATTGGTCAAGGAGCCGTTAGGCTCCCTCGGCCTATTTGGTTGGGGAAGAAAAGGTGTCATGAAAATCGGGGGATTGTTTTTTCTTGACAAAGGGGCCAATTGGCAAGGTACCATATTTTAACCAATCAACATTGGTACCATAAATTAGTTTCTTTAGTAGAGCGTTATTTTCTGCCTTCACTATCTTATCAAAGGTTGGATCGTCGATGCTGTCATAGAAATTTCTCGCCTTACCCATCACCCCAATAACCTTTTTATACTCCTTGACCAGTTCATCATAACTGGTATTTTCTATAATTGACCGGGCAGCCATGGCCCCGGAGGCCACTGCGGTGGCACCACCCAAGCCCAAAAAGGGATCTAAAAAGCAGCCCTGGTCGCCCACAAACAAACAGTTTTCCCAACTGGCATTGGCGGAATGGGCACTGACGTGGGTGCGGTCGTAAGTGCCCAACAGCGTGTACTGCCCTAAAATATTTTCTGTTGCTAAAAAATCTTTCCAACATTGATTTAACTCTTCCCAACCACCAATGTGGGGCACAGTAACGTATAAAGAGGCTATTTGATTGCTAAAGGGAGCGAGAAAGGCATAACCATCTTTAAGGATCTCTTTATTGCCCCAAACCATAGCAGTGTTGGGGTTAAATTTACCATATATTTTAGCCACCCGGCTATAGGCCACCAAATATTGTTGCCAATCCTGCAAATACTGATCTGATACATAGTCCTCGCTTCTGCTACCGGTGGCCACGATAACATAATCATACCTTTGGCGTAGGTTTTCTATGGTTTCCCTTTGCTCGTATAGAATCTTAGTGTATTTCAGTTCCTTGGCAATTTGATTCATTAACGAATTAGGCTCGGGACCAATAATGAAACTATAGCCAATTACCTCTTTTTTCACTTCTGCCTTGGAGTTTTGGCTGTGAATAATTAAATTATTGATTATTTCCAATGGTGCTAAATTTATGTCCAGCAATTTATTTAGGTAATCTAAAGGTTCATTGGAAATGCTGCGGTAAGCCATTTTTAAAACAACACCCACATGGGAGTAATGGTCACCCACCAGGGCATTTTGTTCATAAATATCAGCCTTAAAACCGTTTTTCTCCAACACCAATGCCGCCGACAGCCCGGAAATACCGGCCCCTATAATTGCTATCTTCACATCCGTAACCTCCGTTATGTAGTACCGCATAGTAACATCTTTTGATCAAACCAACACCTAGGGATATCTTTCCCAAGATACTAATAAATTTTCCTTTACTACATAAAAAAAGAACTAAAAAGCTCATTTGAACTTTCTAGTTCTTATTAATAGCAGCAATCTTTAATAAGAATACTCCCTACAGTATGAAATGAGAAAATCAATAAACTTTTCCACCACCAAAGGCTTAAATTTGTCTTTGTGGTGGATAAGATAAAAACTTCTTAACATGTTGACATCTTCAATCTTTGCAGACAGTAATGTACCTAATTTTAATTCCTTTTGTACAGCCCAACGGGAAATAATGGTGATACCAAAACCTGCCTCAACAGCTTCTTTCACTGCCTCTGTACTGCCCAGCTCCATAATAATATTCAGTTGAGCCAAGTCGAATCCAGCCTCATCCAGTCTTTCCTCAGCAATCATTCTTGTGCCAGAGCCATGTTCCCTCAGTACCAAGGGCATATCTTTAAGTTCCTGGATAGTTATCATCTTTCGTTTTGCCCAAGGATGTTCTGGTGAAAAGACCACCAGCAATTCGTCCTGCATTATAGGGCTAACAATTAGATTGCGTGCATCTACACTGTGTTCTACCAAACCTAAATCCAGCTTTTGTCTAGACACCAGTTTTACTATATGTTCTGTGTTGGTCACTTGCAGGGCAGCCTTAACTCCAGGATTTCGTTTATTAAAAACCCCTAACACCTTAGGCACCACATATTCACCTACGGTAAAACTGGCTCCAATATCTAATGGACCCTCTATTTGTCCGGTATAGCTGGAAATTTCCTTTTCTACTTGACTTAGGAGAGTTAAAACTTTGACAGCATAACTGTAGAGAATACGCCCGGTTTCGGTAAGGGTTATCTGTTGATTAGTTCGATCAAATAATTTGGTTTTATAATGTTCTTCCAGTGATCGTATATGCATGCTCACTGCTGGTTGAGAGATAAACAAAGCCTGGGCAGCAGCAGAAAAACTCTTCTTTTCTACCACTGTTTTGAATATCTCTAATTGATATGGACCCATCTTTCCCTCCATAAATTATATATTTGCTTTAAGTTACTATATTATGGTATCACATTTTAGACACATACGGACACAAAAAAGAGAGTCCCCAACGGTGGAGACTCTCTTAGTTTTGGCACACTTATTGGCACTCAATGTTACATCCATAATGGGCCAGTATCCTTTTTATATTTTCACAGTTAGGACAACTAAGTTTCATCAAAGGTTCCTCTTTTTGTTCATCAGATTCCATATAATAACCGAATTTGGCTGCTAACTTTAGAACATTTTGGTATTGTCTATTGTCCAGTTCGTCCTTTAAAATATCAAACATTGTCATATATCATCAGCTCCTTTGGGTTATAATTTTTTGTTTATAGCGATAAGTTACTAATCCAGCTGCAACTTTTTCTACTAGTTTAATCGAATTGCTTTCTATGATTAAATCTTAACCCTAAAGAGCATATAAGTAAAATACCGTTTATCTGATACCTTATATAAGTAAAAGCTTATGGGTTGTGTGTTTTAAACATAACTGTGGGCACCAGGTAGTAGTAGTGAAACGCCGAAGAAGGTGAACAGCACCGCCACAAAGCCAACTATGGCCATGATGGCTGCCTTTTTGCCCTGCCAACCGTAGGTCTTTCGGGCATGTAAATAACCAGCATAGATCAGCCACGTTATTAATGCCCAGGTTTCTTTGGGGTCCCAACTCCACCAGCGACCCCAGACCTCTTCGGCCCAAACGGCACCGGTAATTAACACCAGCGTCATAAAGGGGAACCCCACCACCACCGACCAGTGTAGGGTAGCATCCAGTTTATCTAACCGGTCTCCCCCTTTGCCTTTCACTAAGTATAAAATGCCCAAGCAGCAGGAAAGTCCAAAGGCGCCGTAGGCAACGATGGCGGTAATAACATGTACTTCTAGCCAAATACTTTGCAGGGCCGGCATCAACGGCCTGATGTCCGAAGGTAGCGTGCTACCATAAGAAATAATGACTATGGTTAGCAGTCCCACCAGCGCCATTAACAGGTCTGAGGAAAATCTTCTGTTGAGGATGATTAAAAACAGTAAAATACCCCAGGCAAAAAGAAATGTAAACTCATACATGGTGGCAAAGGGTAGTCTGCCACTGACAAGGCTTCGGGCTAAAAGGGCCGCTGTTAAGCAAATGAAGGCCAACACAATTGCCAGTAATGCTAGCCTACCAATGGTTTTATGGGGCTTCCATAGAGATATCAAGCTGAGAATCACACCAACAAAAAGTAAAACATAGGCCGCCAGGTTAAAGGTTGCTTCCATTATGCCTCCACCTCACTTTTATCAGCATCTTTACTACCCTTACCTTTAATAGGTGCAAAGTACCGGATCAAAAATCCCATTGTCATTAAAGCAAAGCCAACATAGACAATCTTTACTCCTGGGTCTCGCTTTACTTCCAGTCCGGTGTAATATTGATAATCACTAAAAGTGACGGGATACCCGGCTACTTCTTTTGTTTCACCTTGGGCGAGTACCTGCACATCAATTAACTGTTGATGCTGCACCAGCGCACAAGCCAGGTGCGGGTTATTGGGAAAGGGCGTCTTTGATTGCAAACTACCACTTAGGGGGTCAAAATCCGGCACGAAGATTGTTTTTAAATTAATGTGCTCGGCGACCGGTGTTTCATCCCCATTTATCAGGTCAAATTTTTTCTCTGCTCCGGCTATGTTGATGCTGCCTGCGGTCTTCCAGCCATAGCTCTTTTGATAAATGGTAAAGCCCTCTGCCTTTAGTGGATGGTTTACACTAATATCTGTGCTTACTTGGCTTTCTCCACCGGATAAAGCTAGGCTGCTAATATACTGCTTGGGTTCAAAGGTATCGTAATACTCAATCTCAAAGTCAAGCACATCGAGGGTGTACTCCGGGAAACCTTTGGTGGCCAAGTTTATTGATTCCCCTGGAATCAGTTCGATGTGTACACTTTTGCCAATTATGCCTGATACAAGGGAACCCACAAAAATAACCAACATACTGCAGTGCAATAATACCGAACCCATTTGGCGGGCACCGACAATGGTTTTAATACGCCTTAAAGAACAACAGAGAATATTGATAGCAAAGACTGTGCCTAACCCTATAAACCACCAGCAATTATATAATTCATCCAGTGACAATAGCACAATGAAGCTACCCATTAGTTGGCCATAGTGGGCTTTGTAAAAACCAGCAGCCTCACCCTGGGGAATTAAACTACCAATGGATGAGGCCGCACCCAATAACAATAAAAGAAAAAGACCCATTTTCATGGAGGAAAGGAGAGTTATAATCCCCTTTCCTTCGGGTCTGGTTAAGTTGCCATTGTTATCTGTCAATCCATTCACTCCATTAGTTTACTGATTCTCTGGCCAATTGCACTGCTTTATGGGCATAGTCTATGGCCTTGCTCAAATTGTTTATTGATTCTGTGGGGTTATGGAATCCGTAACCATTGGTGACCATAACATAATCTAAATACCACTGGCCCTTGCGGTGCATTTCCTGGGCCTGCTGCAACAGTTGTTGGTTAACACCAGGGGTATCTTTGGCAATCTTAATTTCATTGATGGCCTGCACCACCGCCTCACCGGCGATATCTTGGGTTTCCTTGGTCTTGGTTTGGATATCCTCCACCCTAGACTTGAGCCAATCTACACCCTCCCGGTGGCAAACGGTACAGCTCTGCTCAATGTTGTTGAGCGGACTGGTCCAGTAGTGGGAGCTAATTTTTACATTGCCCTGCTTAACATAGGGCATGTGGCAATCGGCACAGGCTAAGCCGGCAGACTGGTGGGTACTGTTCATAAAAATTTCATATTCGGCATGTCTGGCCTTAGCCAAACCAGTTCCGGCATCGGGATGGTTCCATTCACTGTAGTTCTTTTCGTCAAAATAAGCGAGAATTTCATCGGCTTTGATACCGTTATCCCAAGGGAATGTCAGCTTCTTGGTTTCCGGTTGGAAGTAATAGGTTACATGACACTGGGCACAGACTAAGCTTCTCATTTCTTGCCGAGTGGCCTTACTAATATCCTTACCTTGTCGTTCAAAGGCCTCAATTAAAGCCGGTCGGCTGATTCTTAAATCCATTGTTTGGGGATCATGGCAGTCTAAACAGCCAATGGGATGCTCCAGTTGTTTATTGATTTCTTCAAAGGATTGTAGGTAGTAGTCCTCACCATATTGATTGATTAGTTCAGGTATTTGCGTGGATTTACAGGTGTTACAGGCAGCACCGGTTTTGTATCTACTGGGATCAACCTCTCGAATATCTTCTAACGTATATAAGTGACCCCGGGGTTCGTTAAATTCGTTGGCATACCCTAAACCGGCATAGATGGGCTCCATGTAGGGCTTGGTTTCGAAGTGCGATGGCTTGTCGGTATTTTTTAAGTTTTCCATGTAACTATCGTAATGCTTGGGATAATATTTACCCCACACCGCCGGATCTGCCTCATTGGCTGCAATCTCACCAATTGGTCCTTCCTCCAGGTCGGTATTATGGGCGTTAAAGAAATACAAAGCCGACGCCCCTAAGATGACAACAGCTATTAGCGAAAAGATAACCAAATTTCGGTACTGTTTGGGAATCAATTAAATAATCACCCCTTTTACTATTTCTGATGTGGTGTGCTGCGATGGCAATCAAAGCAAAACTTTCCGCCGTCCTCCTTGGTGTCCCCCACTAATTCCAGCATTTGTCCGTGACACCGAAGGCAATTTTCCTGCACAATGTCTTGGCCCAGCTCGGTCATTTTTATTTCCGTTGGGATAGTGTCTGTGACAACTCGGTATACATCTCTGGTTCCGGTATATGCTTTATAGGTGGCACCATACACCAGACTATGGGGAATATGACAGTCGCCACAGGTGGCACCCGACCGGTGAGCAGAATGTAAATATGTTTCCACCTGTTCATCCATTGCGTGACATTGACCGCAGAACTCTGCCTTATCCAAGCCCAAGGCCGGGACCTTTGTTAACAGCATCAATGCAAAACCAGCAAATGCTAAACCTGCCAACCACAACAATTTTTTCTTCATTTCCCCGGTCACCTCACCTCCCTCTACAAAAACAACCTTTTTCATATTGCCACTATTCTACAAAAAGGTTGTAATGTTAAAAGTTATTCACATGTCGGTACGATAATGCCGCTAATTAACTAACTCTAATATTCGTTATAATATTCGCTATTTTCACACTCATTCCTTCAATTACTACATTAAATAACTATTAACGACAACAGGAGAAGACAGGGGGAAAGACAGGGGGACGGGTCCCGTGTCTTCCCCCACTTGTTTTATTTCTTTTTATTTTGCATAGCTATACCAATGCCTGCACCTATTGCAACACCAACTCCAATTCCTAGGGCTAAGTTGTCAAAAAGCAAGCCTAAAACTCCGCCCAGTGCAACCCCAATAGCCATAGCATTCCCCATTGTTTTTTCGGGTTTATTGCCGTTACCCATAGCTGATATGCCTCCTTAGTTTGTCTTAGTATTGTGTGATTTCTTTTTATTGAATAATAACACAAAAGGGAAGACAAGGGTATGCCTCCTGAAGACAAGGGGACAGGTCCCGTGTCTTATTTTAAAATGATCTCCATTTATAAAAATGACTATGGTATATTGTAGTAAATGTAAGTGTAAGTGGGGTGATAATGTGGCCAGACAAGCAAGAAAAAGAAGCAGCACCGGAGTTTATCATGTTATGTTAAGGGGTATTAATAAAAGTAATATTTTTTGGGACAACGAGGATAAAGGAACTTTTGTAGACAAACTTTTGAAATTCCGGGAAATTGCCAATTTTAAACTGTATGGTTACTGTCTAATGGACAACCACGTACATCTTTTAATTGCAGAGGGTGAAGATATAGGCACCAGCATTAAACGAATCAGTGTCAGCTATGCCAACTGGCATAACACTAAGTATGCAAGGGTAGGTCATTTATATCAAAATCGGTTTTTGAGTGAACCTGTAGAAACAGAAAGCTACTTAGTTAACGTGTTAAGGTATATACATCAAAATCCCGTTAAAGCAAAAATGGTTAAACGGGCAGCAGATTATTTTTGGAGTAGTTATCATCAGTATATTACTGCATATCAGCATGGCCAGTGCTGTATTGATTTTCAATTAGTTAAAGGGTATTTTACCAGCCAAAGGGCCTTTGAGGAATATATGAATGCAGAAAACTATGATCAGCATCTAGATGTTAAACCAGTAACAAAATATAGCGATGCCATGTTACAACAGAAATTGCAAAGGGAACTGGCTACCCTCCAGTTGGAAAAAATACCAACGACCCAAAGAAATGAAATAATTAAACTAATATATCAGCGCACAGGGGTAAGCATTAGGCAGTTAGCCCGGGTATTAGGGCTGGGAAAAAACATCGTCGAAAAGGCGGTGAAGTGACGAAGAAGACAAGGGACCCGTCCCCTTGTCTTCCCTTGTCTTCTCTTTATTAGCGCTCTGCATTTAATTTAGGGGCCACCCTGGTGACTATGGTGGCCAACTCTGCCCATGTCACTGGCTGTTGAGGATTAAAATTGCCATTTTTGTCACCGCTGAATAGTCCTAAACCAGCGGCTATGGCAACATGGTTTTTATATTGATCGGTGATGCTATTTTGATCTTTAAAATTAATTTCCATTTTTACCGGCAAATCAGCAATTTCGCGGTAGCCAATGCCGTTCACTAACCACACTGCCAACTGCTCTCTAGTGAGCAATGCATCGGGATTTAATTGCCCTTGATTTTCAAACATTCCCAGTTGAACTGCCCTTCTAATGGATTCTATGTCCGCATCGTTAGCAACCACATCGTTAAAGCGCAATGGTGCACCGTCATCACCATAATAATATTGAGAAGCAGCCGTCAATATCTTGATGGCCTGTCGCCGGGTTACTTCACCATCGGGGGTAAAATCTGTTTCCGGTAGCAACCCGCTGACCGCTAATAACTCCAACGATGCTTTGGCCCAATGGTTTTCCAGCTGTGCAGAAACAGACTGACCGGTGCCGGCACCGGTTAATAATTGACCGGTGTGGGCATCAACACCTCGGATATTATCCAACTGGTAAACTAACGCCAACTGATTGGTAGGATTAAATCTGTCATTTGCCATATTTACATAACTTAATTTGAATGGATTAGCTTTTTTAAGGGCTTCGGCCGCCTCTGCCGGACTGATTACTGCCTCTAATTTAGGAGCTTTTACATATACCGGTCGATAATTATAACTCACTATTTCACCGGAATAGCGATTTACTGCTACAATTATGCTACTCCCCTCAATGGGCACACCATTCAATAACGTACTATATTCAAAATGGTAATTTTCTTCATCATCAATGATATAGTATTGAGGTACTTCCCTAGGCAGGTACTTAACATTATTACCGATTAGCTCTTTGATAAATTTTTCTGCTTTCATAGCCGCTTGTTCTTCAGATATTGTTTTTTCAGACTTATTTGTCTCTTCACTGTAGTTTCGGTAACTTACAATTGCGCCTGTAAAAACATCAACGCCGACATTCACATCATATAGTCGCCGATTTTGTTCTTCCCGCTCTATGCTATATGTCCAGTGCTCATGTCTGAAGCCTGGTCCCACGCTACTGCCACCGCCTGAATGGCGCACCTCTCCCTTAAAGCCCATTTTTTCAAAAAACTTTTCGGCAATCCTTTGCCCTTCTATGGGGTCAATCTTTTCTGCGGGTGCCACCATCCTTATTGCTTTGCTACCGATTTCGGGATTAAATTGAACTGTAAACACTTTGTTTTCGTCAGCCTTTTTTACTGTGCCGTTAAAATCCACTGGATCACCAGTAAAAGCGTCAAAATTTAATGTCCGGCTATTCAGTTGATAAACCAATTGAGCAGTGTTATCCGGTTCTATTTGATATGTTGGATAGAACCCTTGATTCTCCACCACTAAATCAGTCACCTGTTGCTTAGTTAGGATTTTTTCATTGGCCTGTGGCGCTTTGACATCATCGGTCCAGTTAAAGCTATAACCAATTATGTTACCCGTTACCGCATCCACCTGGACACTAACGCCATCCCTTTGGGATGGTATCCCATTAATTATCCGCACCCAGTTAAAATAATAAGTCAAGTTGAGGTCGCCTTGATTGTAATAATTGTTTAAGTGACTGCTTTCTTCTAGACGCATTTGACTAAACAAAACCGGTTGCATACGTTTAATAAATTTTACGGCGATCTCCTGAGCCTTATCTTTGCTTACAACCTGATTGCCTCCAGCGTTAATTGACGGTGCTGGATTGTAATGGTAATTTAGTAGGTCTCCGGTATCCGCATCAATACTTATATGAATCCAAGTGTGATAACCAGGTCTGCCCCCGTCATGATGCAAGCTGAGTTGCCACACCCGCTTCCCTTGGTAATCATTTTCACTATATTCCGCATCAAAGTTTTTGTCAGTTACTACCTCGGGTAACAACTTTTTAGCCACTTCCAACGCTTGTTGCCTATCGGCTATGGCTGGTTGTTCCGCCGCCAGAGCAGTGCCACACAACAATAGGGTGAGTAGCAACACACCCACCAAAGGTAAAACTTTTTTTAACACTCTATCCCTCCTTCAAAATAGCTATATGTATTATGACGGAGTAAATAACTTTTCGTTTCAAAATTTCTCTAAATATCTTACTAAAATTTCATCTGTAAGAGCGAAGGGAAGACAAGGGACCCGTCCCCCTGTCTTCCCCTGTCTTATTTTTTGCCGGTGTATATAAAGATGGCATCCCTCAAAAACTTTGCAGTGCCAGGTTGCTCTTGATCATAATAGGCGGTAAATCTTTTATCATCCACATACATTTGGGCCACACCGGCATGGGCTTCCTTGCTGTAGCTGGGCCAATAAAAACTTAGCCACTGGCGATGTAAATCTGCCGCCCGTTGGGCCAGTTCCCCCGCTGGGTCTCCGCTGGCAAAGGCCGCCTTTAGCGTTTCTGTAAAATGACCATTGATCCGCTGCAACTCGTTATATTGTTCCTCGGTCATGTTCATCAACTTAGCATTGGACCGTTCAACTATCTCCTCACCATACTTTTCTCTAACTTCTTTGCCGTATTTTTTCTCGTTTTGCTCCATCATCTGTTTCTTAAAACCCGCAAATTTTTCTTGATCACTCATATTAATTCTCCCTTCTGTTGACGCAATGGTTTTATCCACGTTGGCGATTAAGGTATCCAATTGGGTTCTTTTTTCCAACAGTTTTTCCCGGTGTTCCCTCAGGGCCTTAACTTCATCAAAGGAAGGGGCGGTGATGATCTCCTTGATGCTTGCCAAGTCTAAACCCAGCTCGCGATAAAACATTATTTGTTGCAGTCGATCAACTTCCTTTTGACCATAAATGCGATATCCCGATGAATTAATTCTTGCCGGCTTAAGAAGGTCAATTTCATCATAATATCTTAGCGTTCTGGTGCTAACCCCTGCTAACCTGGCCAATCTTTGCACTGTGTATTCCATCTGCATCCCTCCCACCACTTCAATATACACCTTGACGTTGCGTTAATGTCAACAAAGTGATGTAGAGAATTATTATTTAACAACCGAAATATAAATATGCCAAACTTTAATGGCCAGTTATCGTCAACCATTAAAAGGTAACAAGTTCCAAGAACACTGAATATAATACTGAAAGATTAATATGCAAGCTGATTAAAAGAGGGGGAAATGGATATGAAGCCTGCTGTTGATACACCTTATAAAATCTATGGACTAGATTTAGTGAGAAAATGTGATGACAAAGAACTGGACCCGTTCTTATCAGACAATCGACCTGTGGCCACCTTAACTTTATTTAAAGAGCTAACCGCCTACCCAAACTATGGTAACCCCAGTGGCAATGCCGACATTCTTTACACCGGCAACCGCGGCAGATGGACTTTTCGCATTCCTGGATTTTTCTTTTCACCAAATAGTTTAAGGGGTAAGTTGCGTATTCGGGCGGTGTTGGATGACCGCGCTGCCACTCCAAAATCAAAATACTCTGCCACCATCAGCATCAATGACAAAGTGGCTCACCGTGGTAAATTAGATGATTTAGAAAACGGTAGACCCTTCGGACAACGTTTTAAGAACTGGGAAACATTGGAGTTTGATGTGCCCGATGTTGATCGCCTCAATGAAGTGGTCATTAAAAATACCTCTAACGGTTTAGAAGACGATTGGATTGGGCTAGATTGGATGGAACTGGTACTATTTCGCAATGACGATGACGATTGTGACGATCACGATAAGGATAATTGTTAAGACCACAAGTAAGAGGTGCTACTTTGCACCTCTTACGCATTTACAAAGGGCATTAGATATGCAAGGCAATAAACTTCGTTTTAACTTGACAAAAGGCTTTTCAGATTATACACTTATATACATAAGTATATAACCATATCACTGTAGTAGACAAATAACGTTAAGATGGTGATGAATTTGAGCCAACTGCTGGATAACAACAAACCAATTTACATGCAGGTGCGTGAAAAAATTGAAGATCAAATTGTCAATAACCAATTAAAGGAGGGCGATCAAGCCCCTTCCACCAATCAACTTGTCAATTTTTATAAAATTAACCATGCCACCGTATCAAAGGGTGTAAATCAGTTGGTGGAAGAGGGAATTCTGTATAAAAAGCGTGGCCTAGGTATGTTTGTGGCCAAGGGTGCCAAGGATAAACTGATCCAGAAAAGAAAGGATGCCTTTGTAGACCAATATATTGTTGGGCTAGTGCAAGAGGCAGATAAACTAGGTATTTCAGTAAATGAAATAGTTGAATTGATAAATAGGGTAAAGGGGTGTGAATAATAATGGCCTTCGATGTTGAAATAAATAACCTTTCATTGCAGTATGGCCACCAGGAAGCTTTAAAAAATATTTCCTTTAAACTGGAAAGCGGAAAAATATATGGGTTACTAGGTAGAAATGGGGCCGGAAAGACTTCCCTCTTAATCTATAATCGCTTCCTTTCGTGAACAAACAGGCGGTACCATCAAAATTGGCGGCGAAGCCCCCTTTGAAAATGCTAAAGTCATGCCAAATGTGATTTTTGTTTACCAAAAGGATTACAAAGAGGAATCAGAAAACGTTATGTCCATGCTTAAAGATGTTGAACGGTATCGGCCGCATTTCGATATGCAATATGCAAAACAGCTAGTAAAAAAATTTAACCTGCCACCGGACAAAGCTGTCAAAAAATTATCCAAAGGTATGCAATCTGCTCTCAATGTCACCATCGGATTAGCCAGCCGTACCCCCATCACAATCTTTGATGAGGCTTACCTGGGCATGGACGCACCAACCCGTGACATCTTTTATCAAGAATTATTGGCAGATCACCAAAGGCATCCCAGAACGATTATTTTATCGACCCATCTGGTCTCTGAAATGGATTATTTGTTTGATGAAGTCATTATCATCGATCACGGTGTCCTGCTAGTTAAAGAAGATTACGAAACCCTTGTCACCAGAGGCGCCTCAATTACTGGATCGGTTGAAGAAGTGGATCAATTTGTCCGGGGGATGAAACAATTAAATGTTCAGCAATTGGGAAATACCAAATCCATCATGGTTTATGGTGACTTATCTGATGAAGATAGAAAACGAGCAGCGCAAAGGGGACTGGAAATCGGCCCAATTTCCCTACAGGATTTATTTATTCATTTAACAAGGGTGGATGATTAATTATGAAACAAAAAACTAATTATTCTAGAATTGCCATTGATTCCTTTGTGGTGCAATCTAAATGGGCACTGACCGCTCTGGGTATTATTATTACTATTTATACCATTAGGCTGTGGGTGGCAAACATTAGCGGCAACCAGTTGGGGGACTTTTTCACAAGTTACTATCATGCCGCAAATATTTATATGTTGGTCATCGGGATTATCACAGCCAGTGGACTAATGCCTTTTTTCATCAGCAATGGTTTTACCAGAAAAGATTTCTTTAAAGGTGGTGCACTTGCCGCCCTGGGAGTTTCTATCGCCATTGCGATTCTATTTGGTATAATCACTGGTTTGGAACACACCCTTGGCAATGTCGTCAATCTACCCCTTGAAATAGACCAAAGCTCCGGCATTGGTTTTGCAGAAAAAGCCACCGACAATGTCCTCGCCAGTCTGATATTAATGATCATTGATGTGCCTTTTATGGCATTAAGTAGTGGCAATTGGTCATTACCGTTACTCATTTTTTGCTTAAATTTGATTACCTATTATGTACTTGGGTGGATGATTGGTGCAGCCTTTTATCGAAATAACGGTTTAGGTATTGGAGTTATTATGCTATCTGTGGTGTTTTTAATTATTAGAGATTTATTATGGGGGCGGGAGCCAGGAGGATTATTGGCAACATTAATCCCTTTTTCCGCCATAGATTTACCACTTTTGACCTCGGTGGTGGGAACTATCACAATAATAGGCTTAATTTTATGTATCATTCGCTTAATTACCAGTAGAATGGCCATTAAAATATAGCATGCTGCAAAGGTATCTATGTATAAGCTAACCCTTTAATGCCTATTAAATTAGTATTAAATTAGTAATGCCCCTAGGTGAATACACCCTGGGGCATTATTGTGCCATAACTCATCATCACACGATATATCACACCAGGTTTAATAATTGTTCCACTCCTTTCTTTAAAATAGCAATAACATCGGCCCAACCATAACCCAGTTACTGTGGTATATCTTTACTTTTTTTAACTACCCACAAATGATTGCAATCTTGGCAATGCCAACTGGTTTTCCGAATAAACATCATTACCACCGCTGCAACAATGGAGATCGGCACCATCGGCCATAGGGACGGGAAAAACATACTTAGCCAGATAAAACATAAAGAACAGCCTAACAACCCCAGCACCATCATCCACTTGCTCTCCTTTTTTACATTATTGGAGCCACAGCGCGGGCAAGGGGACAATTTGTCCATACTAGCCCTCCTATCGTAACTTTTTAGTTAATTATATCACATATACCGACTGCCTTTTCATGTTGTAATATAAATCTATTGCGTTGGTTAAGATTGCGATAAATCTGTAGGGGCGTACCGAATATCTGGGTTCTCTTGCAACAACAGATCGATAAACTCTTGCTGACGTACCGGTGAAATTAGCACCATGTCGTAATGCTTACCATAAATTATTTCCAGCCGATCCATTGATAAAGCCGGTGCCGATATAGGATTTTTAGTTTTATTAATCTTGCTGATCTCCTTTATGGGCACTCTTTTTTTAATTGGCCCGTATTTCACTACAATGTCACCATCAGCCACCTGGTAACCGGTGGTATACCAAAACCACAGCATAAAAACTGCTATCGGTAGCATTATCAACAGGGCTACATACTCACCCCCCACTATTGGCGGCACAATACAAAGGATAATTGTGCCCCAAATAATTAAAGACAGCCATAAATCCTTTTTAGATGGGAAAAACATGGGCAACCTCCTGTCTCATATCGCAAAAATTCCTGGTTTTTAAGTAGGGAATAGTTAGTATTTGTCTAATATTATATAGTATTCTGCTATTAAGGCAAAAAGGTAAAAAATAGGCACTGCATAAGGGATTACTGTTGGTTTTGCCCGCACCAAACAACAAAAATTAGTAGAAATTGTGACTAAGGTAAAGGATAATACAGTGAAGGAAGTTGGATAACAAACATTACACAGCGAAGGTTGGAACAAAGAACAATGAATAAACCAAGCGTAATTTTTTTTGATATAGACGGCACTCTGCTTAACCATGATAAAAAACTGCCCGCCACAACCGAAACAGCAATTTATAAACTTAAGGAGCAGGGACATCAAGTGGCCATTGCAACGGGACGGGCCCCTTTTATGTTTGAGGATTTGCGCCAGCAATTGGCCATTAATACCTTTGTCAGTTATAACGGCCAATACGTGGTGTTAAATGGTGAAGTGGTATATAAAAATCCACTGCCAATCCCCTCCCTGGAAAAATTAACAGAAGTAGCCTTGGGCAACGGTCATCCGGTGGTCTTTATGGATCACCAGGATATGAAAGCCAATGTTCCAGAACATACCTACATTAGGGAAAGTTTTGACACCTTAAAAATCAACCGTTTCCCCAGCTATGATCCTAATTATTACCAAGGGCGCCCCCTATATCAAGCGCTACTCTTTTGTGCTGAGGGGGAAGAGAAACAATACCAGCGGCAATTTACCGATTTTAATTTTGTAAGATGGCATCCGGTTTCGGTGGACATTTTGCCCAAGGGCGGTTCTAAAGCCAGAGGGATAAAAATGATTGTTGAAAAGCTAGGTTTTCCTGCAGAACGGCAATATGCCTTTGGTGATGGGCCCAATGATTTAGAGATGCTTTCCGCTATAAAAAATAGCGTGGCCATGGGCAATGCAGATGAAAGGATAAAGTCGGTGGCAAAATATGTAACCAAATCCGTTGAAGACAATGGAATTGTTCATGGCCTGCAAATGGTCGGTCTATTATAAAAGCAATTTTAGAAGACAAGGGGACAGGTCCCTTGTCTTCTTCACTTTCTGAAACTTTTTCACCGACCCCCGGCGTCTAAACAGTGTATAAACAAGATACGTATCTTGATCAAAGGAGCTTCGTTAATGAATATAAATAGCTTGGAGCAACAAATTGCAGATTACGTGATCAAACATAAAGAACGCCATTATCGGCTGGCCTTTAGTTATGTAAAAAATGTTGATGACGCTTTAGATATTGTGCAGGAATCCATTTATAAAGCCCTGGCGTCCAAGGATACCTTGAAGGAAACCAGCTATTTAAAAACTTGGTTTTACCGCATAATTGTCAACACAGCTTTAGATTTTCTGCGGAAACAAAAACGGATTGGTATTATGGACGAAGATGTACTTACCAGCCTAAATGGTGGAACGGTAGATCAATATCAAGATATTGATCTGCAAAGGGCTTTAGATGGGTTGCCTGCCCAGTATCGTATCGTTGTAATATTAAGGTACTTTGAAGATTTAAAGCTAGAAGAAATTGCCGAAATTTTAGGTGAAAATGTCAACACCATTAAAACCCGTTTGTATAGATCACTTAAAAAGTTACGCATCCAAATGAATGATGAAATTAAGGAGGATTTAGCATGAAAGATAAAAAACTAGACCAACTGAAAAAAGAGTATCAGAATATTCCCATCCCCCCCGAACTGGACTTTGTAGTTAAAAAAGCATTAAGGGATGGCGGTACTACAAAGGGCAATCGGTTGAAAAGAATTAACAAAGTAGTTGCCTCAGTGGTGGCCTCGGTGGTACTACTGATGGCAGCAGTTAATGTTAGCCCTGCGGTGGCCACCACAGCAGCAGAAGTACCTGTTGTTGGTAGCATCATCAAGGTACTAACATTTAGAAATTACACCTTCAATGAAGACAAATTTCACGCAGATATTAACGTGCCCAAAATAGAAGGCCTTGACAATAAAGCGTTGGAAAATAGCTTAAACGAAAAGTACCTGAAGGAAAACGAACAATTATATAAACAATTTATGACCGAGATGAAAGAGCTAAAGCAGCAGGGCGGCGGTTATTCAGCGGTGAACAGTGGATACCAAGTTAAAACCGATAATGAGCGCATCCTTTCTGTGGCGCGTTATGTGGTGGTCACCAAGGCATCAGCAACAGAAACCGTTAAATATGACACCATAGATAAGCAAAAGCAAGTTTTAATAACTTTACCCAGCTTGTTTAAAGACGATAGCTATATAGATATTATTAGCCAAAACATTAAGGAACAAATGCAAACACAAATGCAGACCGATGAAGGAAAAATTTACTGGATTAATGTCCCCGGTGAGGAATTGCTGGTGGAACCCTTTGAAACCATATCTCCAGAACAGAATTTCTATATCAACCCAGAGGGTAAACTGGTAGTAGCCTTTGATGAGTACCAGGTGGCTCCAGGCTATATGGGTACACCGGAATTTATCATCCCCACTGAGGTAATAGCAGATATTTTAGTTGGGGATCAGTACATTAAATAAATAAAAGACAAGAAGACAAGGGACCTGTCCCCTTGTCTTCTCTTTGTATGGGACACAGAGACAGGTTCAGTATCTCAAAAATTTAATGCACTTTAGATGGTAAATGTGTACAATAGAAATTAACCCGTAAAAAGGATCATTGGAGCCAATAGAAAGAATAAATAATCGGAGATGATTTAATGTTAGGTACAATTGTAAATACAGCAACCATTATTATCGGAACCATTGCAGGCAGCATCGTTAAAAAAGGAATTAAGGAAGAATATCAGGGAGCACTCTTTAATGCCATGGGATTTGCCGCGCTGGCACTGGGTATTAATGCCATTGTAAACAATATGCCAGATAGCAATTATCCGGTATTGTTTATAGTCAGTCTGGCCGTTGGCAGTTTAATTGGCACCATGATAAATA
Source organism: Peptococcaceae bacterium 1198_IL3148 (assembly GCA_036763105.1). NCBI lineage: Bacteria > Bacillati > Bacillota > Clostridia > Eubacteriales > Peptococcaceae > Peptococcaceae bacterium 1198_IL3148. The sequence continues at coordinate 114,401 of JBAIYS010000009.1, forward strand.
TTGATAAAAAATTTCACAATTTGGTGGGAAAGTATTCCAAATCCAATCTTGGGCAAGGACTATCAACCGGGGTATTGCTTTATTGTATTGGAACCCTCTCTATATTAGGCCCAGTAATGAGTGCCCTTTATGGTGACCATACCTATTTATTTACCAATGCTACTTTAGATTTGGTGACTTCCATGGTACTGGCATCTACATATGGAATAGGCATGATATTTGCAGCACCCATTTTATTTGTTTGGCAAGGAAGTATTTATTTGGTGGCAAGCTATTTATCGGAATCTTTCTTTTCTGGTGATTTGATGACCGAGCTTTCTATTGTCGGTGGAGTTTTAATAGCAAGCTCTGGAATTAGCATTTTGCAAATAAAGGATTGTAAAACCATAAATATGTTGCCAGCCTTATTGGTTCCTATCTTATTTTTTGCTGCCAAGGAAATCATCGGATTTTAAAGAAGACACGGGACCTGTCCCCGTGTCTTCCCGTGTCTTCTCTTATTAGTGAAACACTGTTTGGCTGTCTACCTTGCTCGTTAGCAGGTTTTTTTCTTCTAGCCATTTGATATTTTGATTCCAGTTTTCTTCTGTTTGGCTTAAAAATTCACCGGTGTCATCTTCCATCAGCGGCAGTAGTATTTCTAAGCTCTGTTGCTCAATTTCCGGGTCCAGTGGAAAGTTTTCATTTTGCACCGCCAGCACAAAATCTAGGGCTTGATCCGGATTGTTTTTGGTGTATTCAAATCCCTTTTTGGCTGCCCCTAAAAAAGCTTGGATGGTGTCATAATCATTTGCCACCGCCTCATCGCTGGCGATAAATACCAGTTCATAATGGTTTGGCACGTCGTAATCCACAGGATTAAAGGTATTCAGCCCAATGCCCTGCTTTTCCAGCAGAATTTTTTCATGGTTGATATAGCCGCCAATGATGCCGTCCACCCTTTGGGCTTCTATGCTGGCCATTAATTCGTAACCCACATCTACAAACTCCACTTGCAACGGATCTCCACCGGCGGCACTAACCATTGTTTTCACCGCTTCCTTGTCAATGGCAAAGGAGGGATAGCCGATCTTTTTACCCTCTAAATCCTTTAAGGTTTCAACTCCCACATCCTGGCACACCATCAGTTGGTTTAATGAACTTCTCACTATCGCCCCCACCGACTGCACCGGAATATCCTCACTTCTGGCGATAATAATCTGTTGGGGATAGCTAATGGCTAGGTCAGCTTTGTTGGCCGCCACTAATTTAATGCCATCCTCGGTACCAGCAGGGGTGATGAGATTAACCTTGAGCCCGGCCTCTTTAAAATAGCCCTGTTCTTCAGCAGCGTAGAGAAACGCATGTACTGCATTGGGATACCAATCTAACAGCACATCAACTTCCTTTAATTCTTCGCTGGCACTTTGCCCTTGCTGATCACTACCATCACCGGCACAGGCGGTTAACGCCAAGCTAACCAGCAGCACCATTAACAATAGACCGACCTTTTTATAACTCATAATTATCCTCCTTTAGCCCTCTGCGGTATTTTAATAATATCTTCTCTAGCAAAAACCCAATGGAAAATAGCGTCAATCCTAAAAGTGATAGCACCAACACCCCGGCAAAAACGGTATCCGATTGTAACATCCCCGACGCCCGCTTGACATAGATTCCCAAGCCATTTTCTGCGCCCAACCACTCGCCAATGGTGGCCCCAGCAACACTATAGGTGGCGGCTATTTTAAAACCACTTAAAAAATTAGGTAGTACTGCATTTAAATGTAGCTTAAAAAATATTTGAAATTTACTGCCACCCAGGGCTTTTAAAACATCCTCTAAATCTTTATCCACGCCTTTTAACCCATCCAGCGTGCTGATAACTATGGGAAAAAAGCAGAACAACACCACCACCGCCACCTTGGACCAAATGCTGTAGCCAAACCACATCACCATAATGGGGGATAAAGCTATGGTGGGAATGGTTTGGGAAAATATAATGATGGGATACAGCGTTTTGCCCACATGGCGCCACAGGTAGATGGATAACCCGCAGGATACGCCGATGACCACCGAGATGCAAAGTCCCAACAGTGCCTCCTCCAGGGTGATTAAGGAATGTTTGTATAGCAAATCCCTTTGAGTCCATAACGCCCTCAGCACATCCGAAAATCTCGGTAAAATATAGCTTGGTACATTAAAATACGGCACTAGAAACTCCCATGCTGAAAACACCAAGGTTAGAAATATCAGGGGAAATGCATAATTACTGACTTTGTTCACTGGGCCATCCCCCTTTTATTTTCTGCCAACAGGTCCAGCAGGTTTAAAATTTCTCTTTTAAGTTGGATAAACTCGGTGCTCAGCGTGGTTTGATAGTTTCGAGGTCTTTTGAAGTTCACCTGGATGGACTTTAAATTTTTATAGGGCAATTGGTTGCAAATCAGCACCCGATCGGATAACAGCAACGCCTCCTCTATGTCATGGGTGATCATAAATACCGTGTTGTTATCCCGTTGGCAAAGTTCCAATAGCCAGGCCTGCATCTTACTTCTGGTTAAGGCATCCAAAGAGGAAAAGGGCTCGTCCAATAAAAGTATGGCCGGATTATTTACCACCGCCCTTAAAAAGGAAGCCCGTTGCCGCATCCCGCCCGATAGTTCATGGGGGTAAAGTTTTTCGGTACCGGTAAGGCCAAAGTCTGCAAAATATGTAGCGGCAATTTTCCTCGCTTCTTTCTTGCTATAGCCATTTAACTCCAATCCCACCGCTGTGTTGTCAAGGATGCTTCTCCAAGGCATTAGGGAATCTTTTTGGGGCATATAGCCAATAACATTTTTGTTACCCAATTTGGCTAGCTGAATATCACCTCTTTGGGGTTTCAATAGGCCTAAAATCAACCTAAACAGCGTACTTTTGCCGGTGCCACTGGGGGCAACAATGGTAACAAATTCATTTTTGTCAATGCTGAAGGATAAACCATCGATAATTAATTTGTTGGTGTCCTGATATGCAAATGATAAATTATTAACCTCTAATGCCTTCATCTAAGCACCCCTGAGCACCCCAGCCAAAATTGCATAAAAAAACTCCTTTCAAACAGTATTACACACACCATCGAAAAGAGTTGATAAGCTAATAAATTTAACATTATATTATCTTACAACTTCCCTTCGCTGGCATTACCCAGTGCAGGTTCAAAGGGTCTGAAATAAAATTTCATCTCAGCCATTGCGGCTCCCCTAGTATAATTAAGATATTATACTGCAGATGTAATAATGTCAATATACCCATTGATTACTTACCGTACATCTAAATGGGTGAAGGTTGGGTATAACCCCACCCAGGTGAAACCGATTGCTGTGGCCGTTGCCGCCACTTGGCTGGGTGGCACCCCAAGGATGACAATATCGGCGGCGTTGCCACGCAAATGTTGACTGTTTTTGACCCCTCCCACCGCTCGGTTGTGCTTGGGACAGCGGTAACCCGATGTCACCATTATTGGCCTAGCCCCCAGCCTGGTCCGCAGTTGCTCCAGCAGGGTGATTAACTTGACATTTACCCGCACTTGGCCGCAGCAACGACAAGCAAATTCCAGCTCACTAAAGTGTTCACTTAAAGGCTGTCCTTGGCGGGCCTGGTGTGGCAGCAACAGCTTTAAAGCCCTTTGGGTGGCCGCATTATAACCATTAGTTGGCAGACCACAGTGGTTTTGCAGTGCTTTAACTGCCCCATTGGTCAATGGGCCAAAAATACCATCCCGGGGGCCGGGGTCAAAGCCACAGGTGGCTAAGTCTTGCTGTAACTGCAACACTTCTGCCCCGCCACTGCCCAGCGCCAGCACTAGCCTGCACCCCCTTTAATATCCAAAATCCGTTGCATTTGTTCCATATCGATATCCGATTGTTTGGCCACCACCAATGTTAACAGTGTAATGGACTTTTGCAGTTCCTTGATCACCGGTTCCAGCCGCACCAACAGGTATCCGGCCATCACCATGGGGAACCCGTAATTGCCCGCCAGTATCAACAAATCTTCCATAAATATCACCCCTCCATAAACAAAGGTGGGGCAACTTTGCTGCCCCACCTGACACTGCTTACAGGATATCCAAATTTGTTACTTCCCGGGATACGATGCGTGCATCGGCCACCGCCACCAAATCACCGCCATTGGATGTAAATACATTCTTGGCCACAATGGTGTCCATAGCGCTTTTCACATCCTGGGCAGTCAAGGTTTCCAAAGGTTCCGCCACCCGCAGAGTGACTTTGTTGCCAGAGCTGCTGACGAAAATCATTTCTAATGTAGAAGCCATTTACCATCCCTCCTTTCTACCGCAATTAAATTTCTTCTACCAGGTCGTTGGTGTCAATGCGCTGGATTGCAGCCAAAGTGTACTGCTGCAGTCCGCCCAAAACTTGGGCCACGTCGTACAGGTCCTGCTCGGTGGCGTCCGCCTTAATGTTCCGGTAGGTAATCTTCCCTAAGATGGGATCCCCCTGGGAATTTACCCCCTTTTCCACTTGCAGCTGCAGTGCCGAGGTTACCAGATTTTTGCTAATTGCCATACTACCATCCTCCTTATTAAATTATTGCCAGGGAAATATCCAATCCCCCCGGTTGCGTTCAATATATCATTGGCGGGGTAACAATTAAAGTTGATTAATTTGTGATTTTGCGTACAAATTTGAATTGACACCCTTTAGTAACAGGACATATTATTATTACAACACCATTTGTATATATGCAACTAGCGGGAAGGACATGTTAACTATCGGTACTCCAGAAGATATTTGAAAGGAGGGCTTATCATGTATTTTCCTGTTTCTGGTGTAGAGGTATCACCTTTAATTCCACCGCTGGTGGCCTTTGTGGTGGCATCACTGACCGCTTCTGCGGGGTTGTCCGGGGCTTTTTTGCTGTTGCCCTTTCAGGTGAGCGTGCTGCACTATACTAACCCCGGGGTTAGCCCCACCAACTTAATATACAACATCATTGCCATCCCCGGTGGCCTTTACCGCTATATCAAAGAGGGTCGCATGGCTTGGCCGTTAACTTGGGCGGTGGTGCTGGGTACGCTGCCCGGCGTATTCGTTGGGGCCTGGGTGCGCATTAATTACTTACCGGACCCCAAAGTTTTTAAGCTTTTTGTGGGTACGGTGCTGTTGTACATGGGTTATCGCACTTTGTCTGAAGTGATGGGCTGGAACAAGAAACTTAAAGAGCAAAATAAAAATATGCAGCAAAAATTCGCTGCCCAAGTGGCTAAAATGAAGGTAGAGAATTCAGACCGTCTGGCAGCCGGTCTGCCTGCCGAGGCAGTGGTGAAAACCAAAAAAGTATCATGGCGGAAGATTGAATATGAGTTTTGGGGTGAAACCTACTCCTTTAGCGGCGTCGCCATTATCAGTCTGGCGTTGGTGGTGGGTTTAATTGGTGGCATCTACGGCATTGGTGGCGGAGCAATTATTTCCCCCTTCTGCGTAGCGGTGTTGGGCCTGCCGGTATACACCGTGGCCGGGGCCTCGCTGGCGGGCACCTTTATTACATCCATTGCCGGGGTTGTTTACTACCACCTGCTGGCTGTCAGCAACACCGCCGCCGGTGCCGCGGTGGCTCCGGACTGGATGCTAGGGGTGTTATTTGGTGTCGGCGGTTTATTGGGTACTTATGTGGGAGCCCGGATTCAAAAGTTCTTACCGGACAGAATTATTAAGATTATCCTTACTGCTTTACTGCTATTTCTGGCCTTCAGCTACATTGGACAGTTTTTCTTCTAACCACATTAATTTTTAAAGCCCGGGCAACCCGGGCTTTACTTTTTCAATATCCCACCAAAGGTGAACATCACTTCATTAACCTGCTTTTCAAGAATTTTATCTGCCAAGGATAACAGTTCAATAATTTCTGGATATTTGATGCTGTAAATAACCCGCAATCCTTCTTTCCTGCTTTGTAGAATACCCTGCTTTTTCATTACTGCCAGGTGTTGGGATGTATTGGCTTGTTCCACGTTAAGTTCAGCAAAAATATCGCATACACAATGCTCGCCATCGCTGAGTAAATTTAAAATGCGCACACGGGTGGGGTGAGAAATTGCTTTAAACAAATTTGCTTTTAGTTCCGCTAACTTTTCTTGCATCATTTCACCACCTAATTCATTCTAATATTATTATATAATATTCGCTAACATAAGCAAAGGTTATGACGGAACTAAGATAGGGGAAAAGACAGGGGGACGGGTCCCTTGTCTTCTCAGCTGAGGAGACAAGGGACCCGTCCCCCTGTCTGGTACCCCTGTCTGGTAACTACTTCATCATTTTGCAAATGTTGTTGGTAAATTCAACCGGATCGTTTATGGGTAAGCCCTCAATCAGTAGTGCTTGATTGTATAATAGGTCGGTGTACAGTTTTAGCTTATCTTTGTCATTTTGATAAGCATCTTGTAAGGATTTAAAGACATCGTGGTTGATGTTAATCTCTAAAATCTTATCTGCCTTAAACCCTTGGTTGTTCGGCACCGCACTGAGTATTTTCTCCATCTCAATGCTCACTTCGCCCTCGTTGGCTAAGCAAACGGCATGCTGTTTTAATCGTTTCGATGCCCGGACATCCTTCACTTTTTCGGCCAAGATATCCTTCATTGCAGCAAACAGTTTTTGGTGCTCTTGATCTGCATCTGCGCATTCTTCCTTGTCATCGGGTTCGATACCCAGGTCACCACTGGATACCGATTTGAATTCTTTACCCTGATATTCCCGCAACATTTTAATGGCAAACTCGTCCACGTCATCGGTAAAGTATAAAATTTCGTAACCTTTATCTGCCACCAGTTCTGTTTGAGGCAGTTTGTCAATCCTTTCGACGGACTCCCCGGTGGCATAGTAAATATATTTTTGATCCTCGGGCATTTTGGTCACATACTCCGCCAACGTGACCAGTTTTTTCTCGGTGGATGAATAGAACATGATTAAGTCCTGCAGGTCATCCTTATGGCTGCCGTAGTCACTGTATAGGCCGTACTTCAATTGAACGCCAAAGGCTTGATAAAACTTTAGGTATTGTTCCCGCTCATTCTTTAACAGGTTGGCCAATTCTTGCTTAATTTTATTTTTAATGTTTTTGGCAATTAGTTTCAACTGACGGTCGTGTTGTAACATTTCCCGGGAGATGTTGAGGGATAAATCTTCAGAATCCACCATTCCTTTGACAAAGGCAAAGTAGTCCGGCAACAGGTCGGCACAGCGGTTCATAATTAACACGCCGTTGGAATACAGCTCTAGGCCCTTTTCATATTCTTTGCTATAGAAATTGAAGGGGGCCCTTTCGGGAATATATAAAATTGCTTTATAACTAATGGTCCCTTCGGCATTGATATGAATATGTTTTAGTGGTTTGTCAAAGCCATAGTGCTTTTCGATATAAAAATTATTATAATCTTCTTCGGTCAGTTCATTCTTGTTTTTCTTCCAAATGGGCACCATGCTATTGACAATCTTTTCCTCGGTGTATTCCTCGTATTCGTTCTCACTGCCCTCTTTTGGTCGACTACTGGTGATATCCATTTTAATGGGGTATCTGATGAAATCAGAATATTCCTTAATAATGGCTTTAATGCGATATTGGTCTAAGTAGCCATCGTAGTGTTCATCTTCGGTATTCTGTTTGATTTTTAGAATGATGTCGGTACCCACCGTGTCCTTTTCCCACGGTTCAATGGTATAGCCCTCAGCACCGGACGAGTGCCACTTGTAAGCTTGATCGCTGCCCAGCGCCTTGGTAATCACGGTAACTTCATCGGCCACCATAAAGGCTGAATAAAAACCAACGCCAAACTGCCCAATGATGTCGTATCCATCTTTGATTTCATTTTCCTTTTTAAAGGCCAGCGAGCCGCTCTTGGCAATGACCCCTAAGTTTTGCTCCAGTTCTGCCTCTGTCATTCCAATACCAGTATCGGAAATCTTTAGTTCTCTATTATCTTTATCAATGGTCACCTTGATGTAGTAATTGTCTTTATCAAAGCTCAGAGTATCATCTGTTAACGCCTGGTAATAAATTTTATCTATGGCATCGCTGGCGTTAGAAATCAGTTCCCTTAAAAAAATCTCCTTATTGGTATAAATTGAGTTAATCATTAAATCTAACAATCTTTGCGATTCAGCTTCAAATTGTTTTACTGACATCTTAATCTCCCCTTTACCCACAAAAACTTGTTAGCACTCCCTTTGGTCGAGTGCTAATTATATTTTTTATATATCAAAATTTCCTTGGCATGTCAAGCGGTGCTAACTACGGCAAACCTTTACTTTAACTATCCTTTTTCTATTCACCTCTTGCACTTTAAACACCAAACCGTTATATTCCAGCTCCGGTTGTTCCCCCACCGCCGGGATATGCCCCAGTTGGCTGATCAAAAAGCCGCTGAGGGTTTCGTAGTCTTCCACCGGCAGCGCCACACCAAGAAATTCCTTAACCTCGTATAGGCTGACAATGCCACTCATTAAAAAAGTGTTGTCATCCAGTTGTTCAATTTCTTTTTCATCCACGTCATACTCATCAAAAATGTTGCCGACAATTTCCTCCAACAGGTCTTCCATGGTGACAATACCAGCGGTGCCGCCGTATTCATCAATGACAATGGCCATGTGCATTTTCTTCTTCTGCATTTCTCTAAAGACATCATCAATATTTTGCAATGTCAGCACAAAATATGGTTTTCTAATTAATTTCTTTAAATCAAAGGTAGTCTCATCACAGGCTTCCATAAACCGAATCAGTTCCTTAACATTTAACGTACCAATTATGTTGTCAATATTATCTTCATAAACTGGCACCCGGGTATATCTGCCGTTACTCATTATGCTGGCCACCTGTTTTAGACTGTGGTGGATGGGAATAGCAGTAATTTCGGTGCGGTGGGTCATAATGTCCACCACCATTTTGTTGTCAAACTCAAAGATGTTGTTAATCATTACTTTTTCCGCTTCTTGAATGGCCCCCCTCTCTTTGCCCACATCAACCATCATGCGGATTTCTTCTTCGGTTACTTCTTCAGAATCGGCATTGGGGTCCACCCCAAACAACCTGACCACCAGGTTGGTGGAAAAGGTTAACAGCTTTACAACAGGAGACGTTATCAGCGACAGCCAACTTAGGGGGTGAGCCACTAAAAAGGCAATGGCTTCCGCCCTTTGCATGGCCAACCTTTTGGGCACCAGTTCCCCCAGCACCAATGTAAAGTAGGAGAGAATTAGCGTCACGATAATCACAGCAATATTATTTAGCAACCCTTTGGAAATTGGCACACCTAATTGGTAAATAAAATCAGCCAACTGCCCGGCAAAGCTACCAGCAGCAAAGGCACTGGCTAAAAATCCCGCCAGTGTAATGCCGATTTGAATGGTGGCTAAAAACTTGCTAGGTTCGCCAATCAGATTATCTAATGTTTTTGCTTTTTTGTTTCCTTCCTCGGCCAGATGTTTTATCTTATTGTCATTAACTGACACCAGGGCCATTTCGGAAGCGGCAAAAAAGGCATTTAACATAATTAGCACCACTAAAACCAACAACTCACTAGACAAAGGATGCTCAGCCTCCAAACTTTGCTTAGGATGTATTTATATCTTCTCCAAAAGTCCCCGTTGTCAACATAAATTTTTCGAAGATTATAGGCATGCGGGGTGAACGAAGAAGACAGGGGGAGACAGGGGGTCTGTCCCCCTGTCTCCCTGTCTCCCCCCCGTCTTTCCTATTAAAATTTTTCTATTTCTTCCCGTAGGGCTAACATTTTGGAGTCCAGCGCAAAAACGATATCTGCTGTTTCTTTTAGCCTTTGTTTGGTAGAAGCTGGGATCTCCTTTTGATATTTATAATAAATTTTGTGTTCTAAGCTAGCCCAAAACTCCATGGCAATGGTGCGAATCTGCACCTCCACTTTGACCCGCTGGGGTCCGCTGGACAGGTAAACCGGAATTTCAATAATGGCATGAATACTCTGATACCCGCTGGGTTTGGGATTTTTTACATAATCCTTTATTTGGATTACCTTCACATCGTCTTGGGAACAAATCATTTCCAAAACCTTGTGGATGTCGGTGATAAAGGAGCAAATCACCCTGACCCCGGCAATATCCCGCACATGTTGGCGGGCATTTTCATAGGTAACCTCTTTATGCTTCTTTTCTAACTTCTTAATGATGCTGCTGGGTTTTTTCAATCTGGTTTTAATGTGTTCAATGGGGTTGTAATCATGGCCTATCTGAAATTCCTCGTTTAAAATATTGAGTTTTGTCCGCACTTCATCTATGGCAAATTTATAGGGCAGTAAAAAATCAGTCCAGCCCTTAACTGGATTATCAATATCTGTTTCTTGCATGCCTAAACTCCTTCGAATAAAGTTAATTACAAAATTGGTGACAACAAGCGAGCAAAGGACTCCTTTAGTCGCTGCATTCTGGACCGTTGCTCGTATTCGTGGTAGGGCAATCTAACACAATCTTTGATATCCCGCTGATAAATTTCCATCATTTGGGTGGCAATATCTTGATCGTAAATAAAGGCGTTGGTTTCAAAATTTAATTTAAAGCTGCGAATGTCAAAATTAGCTGTACCCACCGAAGCGGCTACGCCGTCCACCACAATGGTCTTGGCGTGGAGAAAGCCCTTGGCGTATAAATAGCATTTAACCCCTAAGGGCAACAGGTCCCCTAAATAGGAGTAGGTGGCCCAATAAATCATCTTATGGTCCGGCACCTTGGGAATCATAATTCGCACATCCACCCCCGATAAAACCGCCATTTTTAAAGTATTAAGCAAGCTCTCATCGGGAATAAAATAGGGCGTCTGAATCCAAACGGATTTTTTGGCTTTATGGATTAGTTTGATGTAACCATTTTTCACCTGCTCCATAATATTATCAGGTCCGCTGGAAACAATCTGAATACCGGTTTGTCCAGCCATGGAATCATTAAATTGTTGGCTCAGAAAGTATCGCTGTTCGGTCCGCAACTGGTCTTCAGAAGACAGATTCCAATCCAGAAAGAATTGCGTCTGCAACTGCAAAACAGCACTGCCCCGAATACTTAAATGGGTATCACGCCAGTAGCCAAAACGTTGATCCAAACCCAGGTACTCGTTGCCAACGTTAAAGCCACCGAGAAAACCGACTTTACCGTCAACAATCACAATCTTACGGTGATTGCGGTAATTAACTCGAATATTTAAAAAAGGAATCCTTGAGGGAAAGAAGGCAGCCACTTTTCCACCCGCTTCTTTAAGGGGCTGAAAGAAAAAATCAGTCAAGTCACGGCTGCCAATGTGGTCGTACAAAAACCGCACCTCTACCCCTTCCTTGGCTTTGGCAGTTAAGGCATCCCTTAATTTGCGGCCAATTTCATCGTCGTTAAAAATATAGTACATCACATGGATGTGATCCCGGGCACCCTCAATGGCTTCAAACAATGCAGCAAATTTTTGGTTTCCGTCAGTAAAAATATCCACATCGTTGTCTTGGGTGTACAGCGCCATGCTACTGCTCAAATTCATCAACATCATATCTCGGTAGGCCGCTACCTCCGGAGTGTGGAATGGGTATTGTTGGCGCTTAAACTGTTCCCATTGTTGACTCAACACATGGTCTATAACCTTTTCTTCTTCTTCTTTCAGTTTATACAACTTTCTTCTACTCATATTCTGGCCAAATACAAAATACAGAATAAAACCCAACACCGGCAAAAACAGCAACACCATTAGCCAAGCCCAAGTGGCGGCAACATTTTTACGTTCAATAAAAATAATGGTCAGTGCCAGAAAAAGGTTAACTATTGTGATGATGGCATATATGTTTTGGATTAAAATATCCACAACTGGCTGAACCATTTGCACCACCCACTCCCCAATATTTATCTTCCTCATTTTAACAGCTTTGTCAGGCACTAATCAAGCAAATGGCTGGCAAACTATAAAACAGCCCGGTTTATCGGGCTGTTTTTGCTTGCAACTAAATTTGAAATTTAGAGACGTTGGTTTGTAGTTCCCCAGCAATAATTGATAGTTCTTGGGCCGCTGTGGATATCTGTTGAATGGTGGAGGTTATTTGTTCATTGGCGGCGGTTAGCTGTTGGGTACCTTCGTTGGCATGCGTTGTACTGTTACTGATGTCCTTAACCAACTCCGCCGCCTTTTGGTTGGCTTGGACTATTTCTGTCAATGCTCTGCCTGCTTCGGCAGCCAGTGATGCTCCCTGTTTAACCGCTTCATTGGTGGCCGTCATTTTATCAACGGAATTTGTTACTTTCACTTGAATTTGATTAATTAACTGGCCAATTTCTTTAGCGGCATTGCCAGATTGCTCCGCCAACTTTCTCACTTCATCTGCCACCACCGCAAACCCCTTGCCATGCTCACCGGCCCGGGCTGCTTCAATGGCAGCGTTTAAAGCCAACAGGTTGGTTTGATCAGCAATGTTGGTGATCAACACAGTAATATTGCCTACCTCCCGGGACAGTGTGCCCAGTCTATTCACCACATCTGCTGTTTGCTGTGTATCTTCAGCTATCTGATTGATTTTATTAATGGTGTTGGTTACCGATTGATTGCCCGCTTGGGCAATCTGTACTACTTTTTCGCTTTCCTCAGCCGCACTATTGGCATTGTCAGCGCTTTGGGTTGACATGGCAGATACTTCAACGGTGGTGCTGGCCACTTCTTCGGTGGTGGCACTTACTTCTTCACTGGACGCTGCCAATTGTTGACTGTGGGCCGCTAACCGGTGGGCATTTTCGGAGATGCCCTGAATCAATGCTTTTAAACTGTCAGCCATATGATTTAATGCCGTTGCCAATTCACCCAGTTCATCTTGGCTTTTAACCTCAATATTGTTGGTGAAATTACCGGTGGCAAATTCTTTGGCTCCCGCCATCATGGCGACTATTGGTTTTTGATATATCTATTAGAGTATAAAGTCAATAATACCAACATGATGAGCATTAAAAAAGCGTTAAAGGCTATTTGTTGTCTTTTTTCTGCCGCCACAATGGTTTCCACGTCATCTATGTACATACCGGTGCCCACAACCCAGTTCCAAGGCCCAAAGAGTTTCACATAGCTGCCTTTGGGTGATGGCTCTTCTTCTCCCATTTTGGGAAACCAGTATTCTAGGTAAAAGCCTTCCTTGGGGTTACTGATGGCTTCGGCCACCATTTCTTTTACCATATACTTACCATAAGAATCCTTTACCGCCATCCGACTTTTACCTTCGGTTTCCGGATCTGATGGCAACAACACGTTAATTACATCGGTGGTGTCAATCCAATAATAATTATCCCCATCGTAACGCATCACTCTAATGGCTTCCCGGGCCATTTGTTGGGCTTGTTCGGTGGTTAACCGGCCTTCAGTCTCCAAGCCATGGTAGTAATTGAGCATTGAAGTAACGGTTTCAATCTTTTCTCTCAAGCCAGTTTGTCTTTCCTGGTAGATGGTTTTTTCAAACTTTGGCAGTGTATAGAACATTAATACCAAGGTATTAATAATTAGCACTGCTATAAAGCAGGCAATGATTTTTTGACCAATATTGAGTTTTTTCATCAATATCCCCCTTTTTTTACAAAAAAAACATTATCCAACATATGTTAACATAAATGGATAATTATTTAAACAATTATCCATTTAATAAGTTTCAAAAGGTCATATGTTAATCCTAATTAGTTGGTTACTAATTCTTAAAAAATCTGTAAGAATTATAATAGTAGAATTTTAGAAAGTACATGCTATGATAACGGTTAGAGATATCTCTAGCGGTTGAGGAGTGAATGGATACATGTATAACATTTTGGTTGTGGACGATGAGAAAGAAATAGTCACTGCCATTGGGGTTTATTTAAAAAATCAAAATTACCATGTATTTAAGGCCTATGACGGTGCAAAGGCTTTGGACATTTTCGCTAAGGAAGAAATCCACCTGGTGCTAATGGACATTATGATGCCAAAAATGGATGGCATTAAAGCCACCATGAAAATCAGGGAAACCAGTAAGGTGCCCATCATTTTTCTGTCGGCCAAATCTGAGGATATGGATAAAATTTTGGGACTTAACATCGGCGCCGATGATTACATCACCAAGCCCTTTAATCCTCTGGAATTGCTGGCCCGGGTAAATTCTAATATTCGCCGTTACACCAGCTATAGCAATGACAACGCCCCTCGGGAAAATGTGATTAAAATTGGCGGCATTGTATTAAATGATGACAAAAAAGAGGTGTTGGTGGAAGGAGAATCCATTCGAACCACACCCTTGGAGTACAAAATTCTGCATCTTTTAATGAGAAATCCCAACCGGGTTTTTTCAATAGAAGAGATTTACGAAAACGTGTGGCAGGCACCGGCCTACAATCCAGATACCGTCACAGTGCATATTAGGCGGATTCGAGAAAAAATTGAGATCAACCCAAAAGAACCAAAATATTTAAAGGTGGTATGGGGCATTGGATACAAATTTGAAGGAAAATAATAAAACCCATTGCATAGGCAATAGGGCTATCTCTACAACATTAGGCATATTGCTGCTCACTTTTATTTTAGCGGTAATTTCGGTATGTAGTTACGCACCAATTAAAGATGCAACAATTAAGGATAAAACTTTAAAAAGTACCCAAGAGTACCTAAACAGCTATATTTTTGCCTATAATTTGATGGATTTAACTTACTATTTAGGCCAAAGTAAAATAGAATATCCAGAAAATAATGATCCTCGTTACGATAATTTAGAAAACATTAAGTATCACATCCAAGACCAAAATAATAATGTTGTGGCTAGCAATCTCGACGACAAGTCATTGGCAGCAGAAATTAAAGGCAGTCAATTTTACCTACACATAACAATTGATGACCAGGGCAACCCAACTGTTATAGACGCCCCAAAGTCATTTAATAAAAGTGCATTTATAGATAATTTTAAACAATCCCCTTTGCCTCAGGTTCCAAATTCTGAAACCCCAAGCCAAGGACTAGCAAGCCAGCCTAATTACTTGGCTAATTTAGATATCGTTTATGTGGTACCGCAAAATCTGACCAGCAACAATGACCTGTTTATGAGGGAAGTTAAAGAGTTTAATCTTGAGGGATGCATTGTGTTAATTGCCACAATTGGTGGCATCAGCATCTTTCTACTGGTTATTTTGGCCTTTGCCATTCCCTACGCTGCTCAAAAGCAAGCATCACTGGTTAAAATATTTAACAACCTGTATTTAGAATTAAAATTTTTAGTTTGGCTAACGTTTTTCGTAATCTGCGTCGGTATTTTAGGCTTAATTACGTCATCAAATAATAATACTGCCTTTTATTACTTAAACATCATCCATGACGCCAATCTGTATTTTTACTTGATCGGCATTCCGGTTACCTTCGTGTTATATACGCTAATTTACCTGAGCATTACTTATATTAAACACATTTACCATACTGGTTTTAAGGAAGGTTTGCTTAACAACAGTATCTTTGGCAAGTTGCTTTTATCCATTAACAACCACATTATAAAAACAGTTAAACAAATAGTTGAAGTGGACATCACCAAAGACTCTACCCAACAACTGTTTAAACTATTGGGATTAAACCTTTTCGTGCTAATTGTGATTGCCTTAACCAATGGTTTGGGAGTATTTTTAGCGCTCGCATATACCGTGCTATTGTTTAAATACTCGATTAAAGTACTGGATAAAGTAAAGGCACTAAATGAGGCCAGTGGCCAACTGGCTAAAGGTGATTTTGATATTGCCCTACCCGAAGATATGGCCATATTAAATTCCTTTGCCAAAAATTTAAACAATATTAAAGATGGCTTTAAAGTGGCGGTGGAAAAGGAAATCAAAAGTCAGAACATGAAAACGCAACTGATTTCTAATGTATCCCATGACCTTAAAACCCCGCTCACATCCATTATCACCTATGTGGATTTGCTGAAAACTGAGGGGTTAACCAAAGAAACCCAAGCAGAGTATATCGATGTGTTAGATCAAAAGTCCAAACGGCTCAAAGTGTTAATCGAAGATCTATTTGAAGCCAGTAAAGCCAGCAGCGGCAACATTGAACTACATTTAGAATCGGTGGATGTAATTGCGCTACTGCGCCAAACCATGGGCGAAATGGAAGAAAAGATTAACGAAAGTATGCTTAGGATGAAAGTCAATCTGCCGGAAAACAAAGTGATCTGTCAACTGGACGGTGCTAGAACTTATCGGGTCTTTGAAAATATTATTGGCAACATCCTTAAATATACCATGCCCAACACTAGAGTTTATATCGATGCAGTGGAAAGCGAAACAGACGTCAGCTTTATATTCAAAAATATTTCTAACTACGAAATGAACTTTGACCCAACGGAAATCACCGAGCGCTCCTTCAGAGGAGACAAATCCCGCAACACCGAAGGCTCCGGTTTAGGCCTTGCCATTGCCAAAAGTTTGGTGGATCTACAAAATGGCAGCTTAGAGATTAATATTGACGGGGATTTATTTAAACTGACAGTAACTTTCCCTAAACCTTAAAACTTCGAGCGGGAACGACAAAAACAGCCCGGTTTATCGGGCTGTTTTTGCTTGCGCCTAAATTTGAAATTTAGAGACGTCGGTTTGTAGTTCCCCAGCAATAATTGATAGTTCTTGGGCCGCTGTGGATATCTGTTGAATGGTGGAGGTTATTTGTTCATTGGCGGCGGTTAGCTGTTGGGTACCTTCGTTGGCATGCGTTGTACTGTTACTGATGTCCTTAACCAACTCCGCCGCCTTTTGGTTGGCTTGGACTATTTCTGTCAATGCTCTGCCTGCTTCGGCAGCCAGTGATGCTCCCTGTTTAACCGCTTCATTGGTGGCCGTCATTTTATCAACGGAATTTGTTACTT